>JAENWQ010000034.1 GCA_016649855.1 Actinomycetota bacterium
AAGAAGACCGACTACGTGATCGTGGGCGAGAATCCAGGCTCGAAGTTCGGGAAGGCACAGTTGCTCGGGGTCGAGATCCTCGACGAAGCGGGGCTTCGGAAGCTACTTGGCTGAAAAGAGAAAGCGACGGCGCGAGAGGGGAAAGAAAACCGGCCCGGGAGTTTCCCCGGGCCGGTTCGTTCGTTGCTGGTGGCAAACCCCGCTCTTCGCTTTGCGCCTGGGGGACCAATCCAGGACGAGGAGTGCCGGTAAACGGTTGGGATTCTGTAGCGGCCTTGTGGTCCAGGGCTAGAATCCGGTTCGTTACGAGGATCAGACCGCTAGCAGCCGCTCACCTCACGAGGTCCACAGAAACTAGGTAACAAGTTCGGACCACCTCCTCTCTCGTGTACCCGCATATAAGCACAGTGGAGGCGCGTAGTACGCGATTTCGGGGGCCTTTTTCGGGGCCGCTCGCGGGCGCGTGCGTTGGTAGACTTCTTGACGAACTTGACCGGCTGGTCAAGTGACTTGCGGGTAGTAAAACGGGGCACTAGGAGGAACCGATGGGATCTCTGGACGGGAAAGTAGCGATAGTCACCGGCGCGGGGAGGGGTATCGGGCGCGAGCATGCGCTGGCTCTGGCCGAGGCCGGGGCGAAGGTTGTTGTTAACGACATCGGCGGATCGTCCGCGGGCGAAGGCAAGGACGACACTCCGGCCCAGTCGGTCGCCGACGAGATCAAGGCGGCCGGGGGCGAGGCGACGGCAAACTACGACAACGTCGCGGATTTCCAGGCGGCCGAGAACATGGTCAAGCAGGCGACCTCGGACTTCGGTCGTCTCGACATCCTGATCAACAACGCCGGGATCATCCGGGACCGCATGCTCGTGAACCTTTCGGAGGACGAGTGGGACTCGGTCATCAACGTGCACCTGAAGGGCCACTACGCGCCGACCCGCCACGCAGCCGCGTACTGGAGGGAACAGTCGAAGGCCGGCAACCAGATCAACGGTCGGGTGATCAACACGTCGAGTCCCTCGGGAGTATTCGGCAACGTGGGTCAGACGAACTACGGTGCGGCCAAGGCTGGCATCGCTGCGTTCACGATCATCGCGGCCCTCGAGCTCGGCCGTTACGGAGTGACGGTCAACTGTCTCGCTCCCAACGCGCGCACGCGTCTCACCGAACAGACCTTCGGCGACATCGCGGCTACCGAGGGTGAGTTCGACGCGATGGACCCGGCGAACATCGCCCCGGTCATCATCGCCCTCTGCTCGGACGACGCCCAGGACATCACCGGGCAGTGCTTCTTCGTCTACGGCGGCGTGGTCAACGTGCTCAAGCCTTGGGCGGAGGGAACGCTCCTCACCAAGGACTCCAAGTGGGAACCGGAAGAGCTGTTGTCCAAGCTCAAGGAAGAGTTCCCGCAGGGGATCGCTCCCGAGGGCATGATGCCGATGATGGTCAAAGCAACCGGCGGAGGTGGCGTGAACCTTGGCTGAGGCAGATCAGGTAGATCAGGTAGAGAAGGAGATCCGTTTCGATCTCCCCATCGAGCGGGCGAAGGTCCAGGAGTTCGCCATCGCGGTCGGTGAGGACAACCCCATCTGTCTCGACATCGAGGCCGCTCGTCAGGCCGGACTCCCGGACATCGTGGCCCCTCCGACGTTCACAGCCACGCAGATCCTCGTGGTCAACCGGGACGAGCGCGAGCGGCGCCTCGGAGCCAACCTCGACTACGGGCGGGTTCTGCACGGCGAGCAGGAGTTCCACTACGAGCGTCTTCCGTTCGCCGGCGAGGTCCTCAGTGGGGTCATGCGCATCTCGAAGGACTTCACCAAGGAAGGGAAACGAGGCGGGACGATGCGCTTCGTAACCTACGAGTCGATCTTCACGGACGCGCAGGGTGAGATCGTTCTGACCGCCTACTACACGCTGATCGAGACCTCGAAGGACGTGGGGTAATGGGCGCACCACAACACATCACCCTCGAAGGGATCACTCCGGGCATGGACTTCGGACCCGTCGTCTTCGGTCCTCTGAGCCGCGAGGATTTCGTGCGTTACGCAGAGGCCTCGGGAGATGACAACCCGATCCATCAGGATGAGGAGTACGCCAGGAGCCAGGGCGCTCCCACCGTGTTCGCGATGGGGATGTTGGCTGCCGGCTACCTGGCCCACGCGGTGGCCGATTGGTTCGGTGGTCCCCAGCACGTCGCCCGCTACAAGGTCCGTTTCACGACCCGCGCGTGGCCAGGTGACGAGATCATCTGCACAGGTAAGGTCGAATCGCTCGAAGGAAGCAGGGTCACGGTCAGCCTCGAGGCTCGCAGGCACGGAGATGGCCCCGAGGGTCTTAACCTCGATGAAGAGCAGGTCGCCCTCATTGGTGAGGCCGAGGTGGATCTACCCGAGTAGCGCGACGCAAACACGCGCGGCGACGCGCCGAGTGAAGGGAGCAGGGATGCCTCTCAACAAGGAACTCATCGGAAAGAAGTACGACAGCAAGACCTACGAGGTAACGGCCGAGGCCATCGAGAATTACGCGCGGGCGACTAATGACGAGAACGAGCGTTACCTGTCCACGGACATCGTGTCGACACCTGTGTTCCCGGTCGTGCCAGCGTTCGAATCCTTCATGGCGGGATCGATGGACCCCGATCTCGGAGCCGACCTCATGCGCCTGGTTCACGGCTCCGAGGAGCACATCCTCCACCAGCCGATCCGACCGGGCGACACCCTCCAGATCGAACCGGTGCTCGAATCGGTAGAGACCAAAGACACCGGCGAGACCTTCACGATCGCGGCGCCGATCAAGAACCAGGACGGTGTCCTCGTCGCGGAGGTCAGGGGCACGATGTTCATCCGTGGTTCGGGTTCGGGCGCGCGCGGCGCCGCCGGCCCGGGGGACGAGGGCGAGCGAAAGGTCGTATACGAGGAGACGACGAAGGTCGATGACGATCAGACGCACCGCTATGCCGAGGCGTCCGGCGATCACAACCCGATCCACCTCGACGAGAACGTTGCCAAGATGGCCGGGCTCCCCGGGATCATCAATCACGGGATGTGCACGATGGCGATCGCGGCGAAGGGCGCCGTGAACGGATTGGCGGGTGGCAACCCCGAGCGGATCAAGAAGGTCGCCGTCCGGTTCTCCAAGCCCGTGCTCCCCGGTCAGGAGCTCACGACGAAGTTCTGGAAGACCGCGGACTCAGGCGACGTGACGACCTACGGGTTCGAGACCTACAACCCCGCGGGTCAAGCCGTGATCAAGGGCGGCGTCGTGGAGGTTGCGTCCTAGCCGAGTCCTCAGCCGAGGAACGGGAACAGCGTGCGGAGCTCGTTCGTGCGTCGCACGATCATCAAGAAGATGAAGACCGCAACGCCTGCATAAGTAGCGACCTGAACCCCCGCCGGGCGCAACTGGCGGGGGTTCTTCGTGAGGCCGAAAGCGATGATGCCTCCCCCGATGAGGCCCCCGATGTGGGCGTTCGTGTCGATCCCCGGGACGATGAACCCGAACAGGAGGTTGATCCCGGCGAACATCAGGACGCCGCGCAACATGGCGCTTCCCTGCGCCGAACCCTTCATGTAGTAGGCGAGCACCCCGAGGGCGCCGACGACCCCGAAGATCGCTCCCGACGCGCCCAAGCTGGAGGCATTGACCGCGCTGAACGTGTAGGACGCGGCCGATCCGGCGAGCCCGGCGAGAAGGTAGAGGCCGACAAAGCGCACTTTCCCGAGCCACTGTTCGACGAACGGTCCGTAGGAATACAGGATGTACATGTTGAACAGGATGTGGAAGATCTGCCCTTCGGAGTGCAGGAACATCGCGGTGAACAGCCGGTAGAACTCGCCGTCCGCGATGTACGGCGGGAACTGGACGAGCTTGTCGGTGAACCCGTCGATGAGGAACTCACCCAGGAACATGACCACGTTGATCGCGATGAGCCCCATGACCACCGGTGCGTTTGAGGTGATCTGTCTCCGGACCTTCGGGGCGCTCTTCCTCGCCTCGGCCACGCAATCGGGGCAGTGCTGACCAACGGTCGCGGAGATGGCGCAGCGGCCGCAGATCGGGTTGCCGCACCTCGAGCACGAGAGCTTGGTGGGGGTCTTCTTGTGGACGTAGCAGTACGTCTCGTCCTGCTCGTCCGAAGTCCGCCCGATATCAGATGTGTGGGGATCGTCCATGCCGGTCATGGTCCCACAGGCTCCCGGCTATGGTTCGCCGGTGAGCAGGCTTCGGGTCGCTACCTTCAACATCAGGCACGGACTCGGGACGGGTGGCACCCTTGACCTGGCGCGCACCGCGCGCGTGATCGAAGCCATCGACCCCGACATCATCTCGCTGCAGGAAGTCGACCGGAACCTCGAGCGGTCGGGGAACGAGGATCAGGTCGACGTCCTCGCCGCCATGACCGGTCTTCGTTTCCACTTCGCGTCTGCGCTGGTGCCGGGGGCCGGCGCCTACGGGATCGCGCTCGGGCTCAAGAAGGAGGCGGGCGAGGCGGAAGGCGTCGTCGAATCGTTCCCACTTCCTCGGGTCGACGACGAGGAGTCGAGGGTGGCGCAGAGCACCAGGTTCAGGGGCATCTCGTTCGTCGCCACGCACCTCTCGGTACGGCCCGGCCCCCGTGACGTGCAGATGATGGATCTGGCCAAACGCCTCCGCTACCTGACGCCTCCGGCGGTCGTTTTCGGCGACCTGAATGCCTCCCGCCGCGGCCTCGGCCATCTGGTCGCCGCCGGCCTTCGCCCCGGTCCCAAGCACGCCACGATGTCCTTCTGGCGCCAGGTGGATCACATCCTCCTTCCACCCGGTCTCGGGGACGTCCGGTTCCGGACCATCCCGACCGACGCCTCGGACCACGACCCGCTGATCGCCGATCTGGAGGTCCCCGGCGCCCGTCCCTGAGCCCCCTGAACCGCCTCGTGCCTGTTGCTGGTGTTACTGGTGTGGTTTCTGATAAGTTCTGGGAGGATATCCCTGACAGGATCCGCCGATCAGGAGCCGGGGAGAGAAGCCATGGCACGGTTCCACCGAGCGGGACGGGGAGCAGCGGCCCTCGTCCTCGTAGCGCTCGCTCTCGCGTCGTGTGGGGGCGCTGAGACCCTGGGGGATGCCGCCCAGGAACAGATCGACGACGCTGGCTCTCAAGCGACCGAGGCGCTCGCAGCGGTCGATTCGCTGACCGAGCGGCTGAGCGTCCTCGAAGACGAACTGGCCGGCGTGACGCTCGAGCGGAAGAGGCTGTCCGAGCAGCTCGACGAGATGGCCTCGACCCTCGCGCTCCAACTCAAGCGCCTCGAGAAGAAACTGGCCGCAGCCAAGGGGTCGGCCGCGGCCGCGGCCGCGAGTGCGGACTCTGCTCTCGCCGCCGCGCAGGAAGCGGCCCGGAACCTCACCGTCCTCGAACGACGGTTCGACTATCACCTCAAGAACGGTGGTTGAGCGATGAGGTTGATGCGGGATCTGGTCGGCGACACGTTCGCGTCGCGCTACCGGCTCGTCGCCCGCATCGCGGGCGGAGGCATGGGCGAGGTGTACCGCGCGCACGACCTGCTCCTCGATCGGCCGGTGGCGGTGAAGGTTCTGCAGCCGTCGCTGGCCTCCGATCCCGCGCTGGTCGAACGCTTCCGGATGGAGGCGAGATCCGCGGCGCGTCTCACGCATCCGAACGTTGTCGGGGTCTACGACTGGGGCGAAGAGGACGACCGGACCTACTACATGGTGATGGAGTACGTGCCGGGAACCGACCTCAGGGAGCTCTTGGCCCCCGGGGCACTTGCTCCCGGTCACGCGGTCGAGATCATGGCGTCGGTCGCCGACGCTCTCGCCGCGGCGCACTCGGCGGGCCTTGTTCATCGCGACGTGAAGCCGGAGAACATCCTCATCTCGCGCGCCGGGGTCACGAAGGTTGCCGACTTCGGGATCGCTGCGGTCCAGGACGCAGAACGAACCTCGCCAGGGGGTCACATCCCCGGGACGGCCCGTTACCTGGCCCCCGAGCAAGCGCGCGGCCACGAAGGAACGTTCGCGTCGGACATATGGGCCGCGGGCGCGGTCCTCTTCGAGTGCCTGACGGGATCACCCCCGACCGGAGGCGCCGGCGCCGACCTCATGAGGAGACGGGCCGAGGAACGTCCGGTGCCGCCGTCGAGGTTCGATCCTCGCATCCCTTCCGAGCTCGACGACGTGGTCCTTCAAGCGTGCGCGCTCGATCCGAACCAGAGGTTCCGTGGCGGATCCGAGATGGCCTCCGCGTTGCGTTTCGCCGGTGCACGGTCGGTTCGCACGACCCCGCCCGTTGCGTCGCTGATGCGGGACGTCACCAGTGACGTTCGCGTCGCTGCGGCGGTCTCGACGCCGGCGGTGGGCCGGGTCGGGAGCGGCAAACGGCGCCGGCTGAAGTTCCGCAGGCTCATCGGACTCTTGCTCGTGCTCGGGCTCGTTGGGTTTGGATCGGCGAAGGGGCTCGGTGCGATCCTCGGTCCGCACGAGGTCGACGTCCCCAAGATGGACGGACTGACCGTCGAGGAAGCGAGGAAGCGAGCCGACGAGTCCGGTTTGGAGATCGCGGTGGCGGATCAGGTTCGGGACGCGATCGTCCCCGAGGGACACGTGGTGTCCCAGGATCCCGCGGACGGGGTCCTGCTCGAGGGGAAGACGATCCAACTCGTGGTCTCGGCGGGGCCGCCTCTCAAGGGCGTGCCGAACATCGTGGGATCGGATCAAGACGACGCCGAGGCTGCGATCATCGGCGCCGGCTTCGTCGTTGGTGAGACGACGTTCGAGTTCAGCACCAAACAACCGAAGGACGCGGTGATCTCGCTCCTTCCGAAGGACGGGCGCGCCGAGCTCGGCAGCGCGATCGACATCGTGATCAGCAAGGGCCCGGAGAGCCTCGAGGTGCCCGACGTCGTGGGGAAGAAGGCCGAGGCCGCGGTCGCCATCCTCAGGGCCGCCGGGTTCGTCCCCGTGCTCGTCGATGCGTACTCCGACGACGTCCCGAGCGGCCGGGTCGTTTCCACCGCCCCGGCGGGCCTCGCGATGGCCGATGACGGGAGCGAGATCCAGGTGGGGGTGAGCATCGGACCCGAGTTCAAGGAGCTGCGGCTCCCCGATGTGAAGGGCATGAGCGTCGCCGACGCTACCAAGCTCCTCGAGAAGAAAGGCCTGAGGGTCGACGTGATCGAGACCGGTTTGGGCGGGGACACGGTCGCCGAGACCGACCCGATGGCCGGCAGCATCGTGCGCGAGAACGACGTCATAGCGCTGTTTGTGTATTAGGCGACGTTCGCGCGACATTCGGGCGACCGAATGGACATTCCCCCGGGACGGGCCGAGGAAGGCTCGGCGGGAGAGGGCTAGGGGAGCACGCCCCAGGCCCGCAGTGTTTCAACGAACCGTGGGGTCAGATCCATCCGGGCGACGTCACCCAGAGCCACCCACCTCGCCTCGGTGGCGTCGTCGCCGGCCAGCGGCGTCGAGCTGCCTTCCACGGTGGCGAAGTAGTCGAGGATCACGTAGTGCGTACCCGGCCGATCCCGAGGGACCTCGAGGATCCCGGCCAGCTCCCCGACCGCGATCTGTAGTCGGGTCTCTTCCCTCACCTCGCGTACCAGCGCGTCGGCAAGCAATTCGCCGGCCTCCACCCGGCCCCCGGGAAGCGACCAGCGGCCTCGGGCGGGGTCGTTCCGCCTCCTGATCAACAACAGCTGGCCGTCCCGGACGCAGATGGCTCCGACCGCGATCGTTGGTCTCTCCATGGTGCGTAGGCTACGCCGGCATGCACGCCGACGCCGGAAGCACTCGAGCCTCACAACCCACATGGATCGTGTGGTTGCTGCTCGTCGTGGGGGTCGCGGCGGCGTCGATGGCGGCGATCTTCACGCGCTATGCATTCCCGGAGGGCGCCGACCCTCTGGATCTGTCGTTGTGGGACGCCACCGACGGCGCGCATCCGATCGCGATCTCGTTCTGGAGATGCGCCGCCGGTGCCGCGGTGCTCGCACCGTTCTCCCTCCGCAAGCTGCAGCGGATGCCGAGGAGCACCATGAAGGCGCCGGCGGTGGCCGGGGTCTTCCTCGCGATCCACTTCGCCACATGGGTCACATCTCTGGGGATGACGTCGGTCGCGGCGGCGGTGCTCCTCGTATCGACGACCCCGGTCTTCGTCGCCCTCACCGCGAGATGGGTGTTCGGCGAACGCCTGAGCGCGCGGATGATCGTCGGGATCGCCGTCGCGCTGGGAGGGACGGCGGCGATCGCTGGAGGGAGCCTCGGCCCGGGTGGAAGCCACCTTCTGGGAGATCTCTTCGCTCTCCTCGGGGGAGTCACCGCTGCCGGATATGTGCTGGCCGGTCAGGCGTCCCGGCGGGAGACGGGCATCCTCGAGTACTCGGTCATCGCGTACGGGGTGGCCGCCGCCCTCCTGCTCGCGCTCGACCTCGCTCTTGGTCTGCCGCTCGCCGGTTACTCACCTCCGGTGTGGCTGGCGGTCGCCGCCGTTATCGTGGGGCCTCAGGTGATCGGGCACACGGTGATCAACTACACCCTCAAAGACATCGGCGCGACGGTCGTGTCCGTCGCGATCATGGCCGAGCCGATCATCGCGACGGTCTTCGCCTTCGTCTTGTTCCAGGAGACGCCCTCCGTGCTGATCTATCCGGGTGGTCTCGCGATCTTGATCGGCATCTTCCTCAGTTCCACTGCCCGGCCCGAGATGGTGGTGGTCGAGTGAGCCTCGAATACGCGGGCGGCCGGATCGATCTCGATCACTGCCTGGTCATGGGAGTGGTCAATCGCACTCCGGACTCCTTCTTCGACGGTGGGCGCATGGATCTCGGCGAGTCCGTTCGCTTCGCGCTCGCCCTCGTGGCCGAGGGTGCGGAGATCCTCGATCTCGGAGCGGTCAAGGCCGGTCCCGGCGCCGACGTGTCCGAGGACGAGGAGATGAGCCGCTTGCTGCCGCTGGTCGGCGCGGTCGCGGCGAGACCGGAGTGCCGATCTCCGTCGAAACTGCTCGTCCGGCGGTGGTCGAAGCAGTGGTGGACGAGGGAGCGGCGATCATCAACGACGTCTCCGGCCTCGCCGATCCGGGGCTCGCCTCGGCCGTTGCACGATCCGGGGCCGCCTTGATCGTGATGCACAACGGCGGGCAGCTGCGCGGCCGTCCTCGGCACCCGGTCTACGAGGACATCGTCGAGGAGGTGACCCGGACCTGGACCGTGCTCACCGGGCGCGCTATGGACGACGGGGTGGCGCGCGAGCGGATCATCGTGGACGGGGGTCTCGACTTCGGGAAGACGACGTTCCATTCGCTGGAACTGGTCCGGCGGCTGGGCGAACAGGTGGAGTTCGGGTTTCCGGTCCTGGTGGCGTCATCCCGCAAGGACGTCGTCGGCGAAACGCTCGATCTGCCGGTTGAGGAACGACTCGAGGGGAGCCTCTGCCTGGCGGCCCTATCCGCCTATCTGGGAGCGGCGGTCGTCAGGGTGCACGACGTTAGAGCGAGCGCCAGAGTCGTTCGTATGGCGGAGGCGGTTGCCAGACTGCGTTCTCCTGGCTCCCCCGTCCGAGGATTGTGGGATTGATCCAGGCGATGATCGCCTCTGCTACTCGCTCTGCCGGAACGTAATAGGTGCCCGCTTCTATCTCTGCCCGTAGCCGTTTCGTATCCATTCCTTCAAGGTATCGGCAATGACGCCCGCGAAGTTGATACCTTTCATCCCATGACAAAGAGGGTTCTCATCGTTGAGGACGAGGAAGCGGTGCGGGAGCTCGAGAGATTCATCCTCGAGGCAGAGGGCTACGAGGTCGTGGAGGCCAGGGACGGCCTCGAGGGACTCACCAAGGCCGAGTTCAAGCGACCCGACCTGATCTTGCTCGATCTGATGATGCCGGATGTGTCCGGGGGCCGGATGTTCGACGAGATGAAGCAGCACCCCACGACCCAGGGCATACCGATCGTGGTCGTCACCGGCAAACCCGATGCCCACGAGATCTTCGACGACACCATCGGTCGTGAGAACGTGATCATGAAGCCGTTCGAGGCCGACGGGCTGCTCGCCGTGATACGTCACCATATCGGCGACTCCGAGTAGGGGACCGGCCCCCTCGATGCATTGCTGATCGCTCTCTGGGCGGTTCTCGGGCTGGTGTTCGGCAGTTTCGGAACGGTCGCGGCGTACCGGATACCCAAGCGCGAATCGCTTGCCACCCCGAGCAGGAGCTACTGCCCGAACTGCAGCACGACGATCAGGGCCGCCCAGAACATCCCCGTCGTCAGCTTCCTCGTACAGCGAGGGAAGTGCCGTCACTGCGGGGAGCGGATCTCGCCGCGCTATCCCCTCACCGAGTTGATCACCGCGGTGCTATTCGCTCTCAGCGCGTGGAGGTTCGGTTTCTCGACGGAGCTATTCGTCTATCCGGCGTTCTTCTGGACGCTTGTCGTGCTGAGCGTGATCGATCTCGAGCACCGGCTTCTTCCGAACCGGGTCGTCTACCCACTGTTCCTCATCGGGTGGGCGGCGCTGGCCATTGCGGCGTTCGCGGCATCGGAACCGGAGAGGTTGTACGACGCACTCCTCGGGATGGCGGTGTTCGGCGGCTTCTTCTTCCTCATCGCGTTCCTGTTCCCCGCGGGGATGGGGGGCGGGGACGTCAAGCTCTCATTCGTCCTCGGTACCTTCCTCGGCTACGCGGGAGGGATCGGCTTCGTGGTGGTCGGGATGTTCCTCGCGTTCCTCCTCGGCGGGGTCGTCGGCATCGCGATCATGGTGATGAAGGGAGGCGATCGCAAGACGATGGTCCCCTTCGGTCCGTTCCTCGCGACCGGCGCCGCGATCGCGACGTTCTGGGGGCAAGGGCTGATCGATCTGTACCTGGACCGGATCTAGACGCACCACTAGCGCGAGTTTCCCCCGAGAGAGTCGCCATGGAGCTCGGGAATCGGGAGCTCGGTCTGGTCGGCACTTAACTGCCAAGAGAAGTAGTCGGCTAAAGGATCAAGTTAGGGTTGAGAGTCACTCCATGAGCGGCTCCACCGCCCGGTGCTCACGTAGGGACGGACGGCGGCATTCATTGGCTGACGCGCAAAGTCCCAGCTCAGGGGGGTAACCCAATAAATGCACCTTCAGGAAGCTCACGCCCCGGGGCCAAGCCCAGCGATACGGCCCAGAACCTCGTCGTAGTGGACTCCGGATTCGATGTCGACATCGTCGACGACCTCACCATCCTTCAGCCGGACGATCCGTTCACACCTCGACGCCACGACTGGATCGTGGGTAGCGATCAGAAAGGTCATCCCGTGTTCAGTGCGCAAGCGGAGTAACAGGTCCATGATCTCGGTCCCGGTCTCGGAATCGAGGTTGCCGGTGGGCTCGTCCGCCAACAGCAACGCGGGATCGTTGATGAGGGCGCGGGCGATCGCCACACGCTGCTGTTGGCCTCCCGACAGACGGGCAGGTAACGAATCCGCACGGTCCTCGAGGCCCACGGCCGCCAGCAGCTCGCTGGCCCTTGACCACTTGTCGAACGAGGTGCGGAAGGGCAGAAGCGGCGCGACCACATTGTCCACGATCGTGAGGGCGGGTAGTAGGTGGAACTTCTGGAAGACGAAGCCGATCGAGCGCCTGTAGTCCGCTTGCTCGGCGCCTTTCAGATTGGTGACGTCGACATCTCCAACCCTCACCGAACCTTCATCGCTAACATCCATCGCACCGATCACATGCAGCAGCGTGGATTTGCCCGAACCAGATGGACCCGTGATCGCAACGGCCGATCCTGGTCGCACCGAAATCGTGATGCGGTGGAGAGCTCTGATCTCTTGCTCGGGGCCCATCGCATAACTCCGAGACACGTCACGCAGTTCCACTGGAACGGTCATCTCACTCCTCAGCTAGGAGAGTCGTCGGCAGCAGTTCGCTCAATTTGGCCATAGGTACGAGTGAGGCTGCCAGGGCAACGAACACACCCGCTCCGAACGCCATGAGGGCCACGATCGCCGTCGTTCCCATCGGGAAGCCCTGGATCTGTGAGGCGACAAGTAAGGCGATACCAACTCCGAGGGCGCTCCCCACGACTCCCATCGCGAATGCCTCGAAAGCTGCAAGTCTCAATAGGTGCGACTGCCTCCAACCAAAGGTTCTCAGGGTGACGAGCTCGGGGGCTCGCTCCCTGAGGTTGAGGAAAAGAACATCGGCGACCGATCCGGCTCCGAGGAGCACCACGAAGACCGCGCTCAACAGATCTACGCCTCGGATGCGGAGAGAGATGAAGTTACCCATCAGGTTTCCGACCAGGACACCCTGGAATGCCCTATTGACAGTGATCAAGAGGGTCAGGGCCGCTACCCCAACGGCAAGGCCCACCACTCCCAACGCCGTACGGGACGGGCGCCTCAAGATGTTCGTGACGGCCATCGCCAGAAGACCTCGCAGCCTTGTTGCGTGCAGCCGCTCGCTCGTTGTGAAGCGGATCGCGTCGAGAGGCACGGTCTTCGCGGCGCGCCACGCGGGGATACAGCCTGCGACGAGAGCCAGAACGACCGCAACCGGCACCACCAACAAGGAATGCAAGACGGTCATATCGAGCGACAGGATCGCGATCACCGCGAGGGCCAGTCCGAAGCCTGCTATCCCCGATAACAACCCCATCATCGCGACTTCCCCGAGGACCGCAGCGAAGATCTTGGAGCGGGGCCAGCCGAGGCAGGCGAGCGTACCGATCTCGACGCGACGCGCCTTGACCGAAGCGGTCGTGCTGTTGCCCAAGAACACGCTGCAGACGACGAGGATGAGAGCGAGAAGGATGATGCTCTTTGCGTCCACCGCCTCCAGGAATCGAACGGCCACACCCTTTTCCACCCAACCCTCGGTGACGGTGAGCGGTGGCTGGCCGTAGTTACCGGCGGGCAGCTCCACCGTCACCGGATGCGGTGACGAACCGGCCGTGATATCGACCGACAGGCTCGTTGTGGCATGGATCTCCTCCGCCACGCGCCGGATGCGTTCGCGGCTCACTTGGTCGGGTCCGGTTACTCCGGCAACTCGCACCCTTATGACGCTTATGGGGGCGTCGTCACTCGCATCGTAGAACTTGCTGGAATCCGTTAGAGCGCGCAGCCCTCCCAACGTCGTGAGCAGAAGTGGCGGTTGCGACACGTACCCTCCGAGGTTCAATGTAGGCAGGAGATCACGCCCGCCCAATAGCTTGCCGGTGCGCGCATCCGCCGCCTCCACCAACGGCGGGTAGTAGGTCTCGAGGGGAACTCTCGACAACTCGCTGAAGCCCGGCAGCTTGCCGGGGTCGAACCGCCCGACCACTACCAGTTTAGGTACATTGCCTTCGCGTGCGTTTGCCTGTAAGCCCCGCACCTTCCGGAACTGCACATCGCGGTTCTCCTGCGGAGCCCAGCAGCAGCCGTAGTAGTTGTTGACGAAGACCTTGGCGGGGTTGCGGACCGCCCGCGGAACGATGCTGGCCTCGCTCTCCACGTCGTAATGCACCGCCGATGTCTGCCAGTAGCCCGGGTATCCGACATCCCATTCCTTTGGTGCAACACTCATCTTGTCCAGCAGTCGCTCGTAGACCGGCTTCAGCGAGAGCTTGAAGCTGCCCACCTCGCGTCCCTCCAACCCTCGGGCGAAGCTGTAGGCATTGGACCGAGACAGGCGGCTTGGAAGCTCGCGGCCCGTCGGGGCACCCAGCAGCTCGACGGTCACCTCCACCTCTTCATCGGTGTAGGTGCGCGTGCTGGCGAGCAGCGGAATGAACTCGTCCAAGCCGAACACTTCCTGCCCTTCCGACGCGTCCCCGACCCCATCGTCCGACGTCAGCATTCGGCCGGAGACGATCGCTCCGCCCAGATCGAGAAGCTGCTGTTCCTTCTCGGGATCGATCGCGGCAACCAGCATCGGAAAGAACGCCGCTCGGACGGTGCCCACATTGGGGAACCTGAGTGATCCGAAGTCCACCCGATAACCCCCGATCTGGGGGGTAACCGCCGAATAGCAGCCGAGCTCGACGTTGCGATCGAGCCGGAACGGTGCGGTGCCATATTCCTGCTGCTGGTCGTAGAAGTGATTACAGACCTCGTAGGAACGATGTGATCCCGCCGGCCGCTGCACGTAGAGCCCGTTCGGGACCTTAACGAACGGGTCGCGCCTGGTCAGATAGACGTAAGCATCCTGATCCGGGTAGCGGGACAGGCCGTTGTTGGCCAGCCACTCAACTTTCAGCCGGTAGAGGCTCTCGGGCGCATCGCTGAGATAGGGGCTGATGTCGATCGGAAGGGCCTCGAATGGAGGAACGAATCCGACGTTCGCTATGGGGGCGGCTACCTCTACCCCCGTTATCGCCTCGATGTCTCGATACTGCTGGCGGGTGATACCACCGAAGATGCCGCTCAAGTAGTTCTGCTGAATGAGGCCCTCGGTCCGTTCGAGCTCGGTGAACGAGTCCGAAGGCCGCACCAGGATGTCGTAGGCCGGCTGGAAGTTCTCCGCGACCGTGCGCTTGACCCGCAGCTCACTCGTGGACGCGGCGGAGGTAAGGAGGGTGAAGCTGACCGCAGCGAGAAGGATCCCGGCGGCCAGGGTCAACGTCCTACTCTTGCGGTATCTCAGCTGGCTCAGGACGAAGCGTCCCACCGTGCGACTCCCCTCAACGGCTGGAGCCTCACGCTACATTGTGACAATGTAGGGGTCAACAAGAGCCCTCGGAAGGAGCCGACTTGCCGATCCACCATGCTGTACTCGCCCTCTTGGCGGACCAGCCCGGCTACGGCTACGAACTGAAGTCCCGCTTCGAGAAAGCGGTCGGACCTCAGTTCGGAGCGCTCAACATCGGTCACGTCTACCAGATCCTCGAGCGCCTCGAACGAGATGGGATGGTCACCCGCCGTTTGGTGCACCAGTCCGATAAACCTGACAAGGCCGTCTACCGGCTAACCCCTAAGGGCCGGGCGGAGCTCATGGATTGGGTCGCCCTCCCGCATCTCCGAACGTCAGGCTTCAGGGACGATTTCTTCCTGAAGCTGGCTGCGGCCGCCGGTCTGGGCAAGGACACAGTGGCAGTGTTATTGACCGCCCAGCGTCGGGCCTATCTGCAGGAGTTATCGATGCTCGACGAGCTGCGCAGGAACGCTTCCGATGACCCGGTGGTCCAGCTGTTGCTGAAAGCAGCGATCCTGCACACGGAGGCGAGCCTTCGCGTTGTCGACGCGGCTGAAGGATTGGATTTGGCGGAGTCCAAGAGTTCGGATCGCGATCGTCACCCGGAAGAGAACGATGCGCAGTCATGGGGTGCTGACACGGAAAGTGGGTCCGAAAGCTCTGCGTGAAGAAAGGCCTGCCGACGATGAGTCCCACTGCGGCGTCGAAGACCCCAACGCGCTCGAGGGTCGTCAGATAGGCATCGACGTGCTCGGGGGGACTCTCCTCGGATGTCCCGAGGAAGAGCAGAGCGCCTTCCGGAACTTGCCAGATGTCCGTCCCACGGATGTGCCACGAGATCGTCTCGAGGCAGCAAACGCGCTATCACTTCCCACGACGACTGGTCGGTGGCCGAGGTGGTACGCGCCTACCGGTCGCAGAACGACATCGAGATGTCGTTTCGTCAGATGAAAGACGTGCGCGTGGTGAGCTTCTCGCCGATGCACCACTGGACCGATCAGAAGATCAAGGTGCACGTCTTCTACTGCGTGCTGGGCCTTGCGATCGCGCAGCTCATGCGCCGCGAGGCGGAGCGGGCC
>JAENWQ010000102.1 GCA_016649855.1 Actinomycetota bacterium
AAGCGCGAGCCGCGGGAGCCGGCTCCCGCGGCTCGCGCTTTCGCTCCGATGGTCTCGAGGGTTCCGATGACTGTGGTCTGGGCCTCATTGGTACCCCACTGGATCACCGCCGCCGGGGTCGTGCCCCGGCGTCCGCCGATCGCGAGCGCGCGAGCGATCGCGTCGAGGTGTTTCATCCCCATGAAGACGACGATGGTGTCGACCGAGGTCGCGAGCGCAGCCCAGTCGACCGATCCCTCACCGGGCTTCTCGTGCCCGGTGACGAACGCGACCGACGACGCGAGGCGGCGGTCGGTGACGGGGATGCCCGCATATGCGGGTGCCGCGATCCCCGCACTGATCCCGGGAACGACCTCGAAGTCGATACCGGCAGAGACGAGGGCGCTCGCCTCTTCTCCGCCCCGGCCGAACAGGAACGGATCCCCGCCCTTCAACCGCACGACCCTGAGACCATCGGTGGCGAGTTCTACGAGCAGTCGGTTGATCGCCTTCTGATCGAGGGCCTGTCGTCCTCGTTCCTTGCCCGCGTAGATCAAGCGGGCCTCCGGCCGGGCGTGGCTCAGGATCTCGGGGTCCACGAGGCGGTCGTAGACGACCACATCTGCCTCCTCGATCCGGTCGCGGCCCTTGAGGGTCAGCAGGCCCGGGTCTCCGGGTCCGGCCCCCACCAGCGCCACGGGTGCTCCACTCGTCGCTCGCATCGCCGTACTTTACACGGTTTATCCGGTGGTAAAGTGCGTTGCTCCGGAAGGGCGACTGAAGGGTCAGAGGCGATGCCGCAGGCGAGAAGCGAGGGCCAGTGGGCGCTCGGCTACACCGAGCCCCTCAACTCGGCCGAAGCGGCCAAGCGGGAGGACGACGGACTCAACGCCCGCGCTCGCATCGAACATCTCTACTCCAAGAAGGGGTTCGGGTGGATCTGGCCCTCGGACCTCCGGAGCCGGTTCAGGTGGTGTGGCCTCTACACGCAGCGCCCCGAGGTCGACGGCTATTTCATGATGCGCATCCGGATCCCCGGCGGAGTGCTCAGCTCGGAGCAGACGCGAGCGATCGCCGATGTCTCCCGGCGCTTCGGGCGCGACGTCGCCGACGTCACCGATCGTCAGAACATCCAACTGCACTGGATCCGTGTCGAGGACGTCCCCCGGATCTGGGAGCGGTTGGAGTCGGTCGGTCTCTCGACGATGGAAGCGTGTGGTGACGTGCCCCGCAACGTCCTCGGGTGTCCCCTTGCCGGGGTCGATGCCTCCGAGATCATCGATGCCTCGGAGATCGTGCAGCAGGTGAGCGACCGTCTCCTCCTCGACCCCGAGTTCTCCAATCTCCCGCGCAAGTACAAGATCTCGATCGCAGGCTGCGCACACCACTGTGCCCAGCACGAGATCAACGATGTCGGACTGGTGGGGGTCAGGGGGCCAGGAGGCGAGGCCGGCTTCGATCTCTGGGTCGGTGGGGGCCTCTCGACGAACCCGATGTTCGCGCAGCGCATCGGTACGTTCGTGAGACCCGAGCAGGTGACCGAGGTTGTCGTCGGCGTAACAAGGATCTTCCGTGACTGGGGCTACCGGCGTGCCCGCAACCGGGCCCGGCTCAAGTTCCTCGTGCGCGATTGGGGCACGGAGCGCTTCCGGGAGATGCTCGAGAAGCAGATCGGCTACGCGCTCGTTGACCTGCCAGAGCCGAAGACCTCGGCCATCACCGGGCGCGAGCACACCGGCGTGTGGCCGCAGAAGGACGGCCGCTACTACGCGGGATTCGTGCCGAAGGCGGGCCGTATCTCCGGGCATCAACTCGAAGCGATCGCACGCCTCTCGGACCGCTTCGGCGAGGGACGAGTTCGCACCACGACACAGCAGAAGATGGTGATCCTCGATGTCCCCGAAGAGAAGGTCGAGGACCTCGTTGCCGAACTGGATGCGATCGATCTGCCGTCGCGGGCAAGCGCGTGGCGCCGGGGAACGATGGCGTGCACGGGCATCGAGTTCTGCAAGCTGGCGATAGTCGAGACCAAGGGTCGCGCCGTGGAGCTCTACCGGTATCTCGAGGACCGGCTTCCCGGCTTCGATGAGGACGTCCGGATCAACGTGAACGGTTGCCCCAATTCGTGCGCCCGCTACCAGACCGCAGACATCGGGCTGATGGGATGCCAGGTCTCCGAAACCGTCTACACGACCGATCACGACGGGAACCAGGTGCCGGCCAAGCGCAAGGTCGAGGCGTTCCTCGTCCACCTGGGCGGGCATCTCGGCACCGGCAAGGCGTTCGGGCGCAAGGCGAGGGGCGTCAAGGTGCTGGGTTCCGAGGTCGGGCCCTACGTCGAAGCCCTCGTACGCCGTTACCGGAAAGGGCGCGCCGAGGGTGAGAACTTCGCCGCGTTCATCGCCCGCCTCTCGGATGACGAGCTGGCGGCGTTCGCCAGAAAGCCGGCGTTGGTCGGAGCTCCTCCCGCGTCGAGCGTGATAGCGGAGGCGAGGGTGTCGTGAGCATCGAACATCGCGTTGCCTCTCCGGATCCGGATTACTCCGGTCTCGATGGAGCTCATCCGCGTGAGGTCATCGAGTGGGCGGCGCGCTCGATCGACCGGCTCGCCATCGCGACCTCGTTCCAGTCCTCGGGCATGGTGATACTGCACATGCTGAAGGACATCCGTCCCGACGTTCCGGTCCTCTTCATCGACACCGGTTTCCATTTCCCGGAAACGCTCAAGTTCCGAACCAAGGTCGTGGACCTCTGGGATCTGAAGCTCGTCGACCTGCGCGGCCGTCATGGTTCAGTGGAGGGCCAGGAGCGCGAGCACGGTCCTAAACTGTTCGAGCGCAACCCCGGCCTCTGTTGCCACATCAACAAGGTTGAACCGCTCCAGGAGGCGCTCGAGGAGTTCGACGGGTGGCTGTCCGGGCTGCGCCGGGATCAATCTCCGCTGCGTTCGGAAACGCCGATCGTCGAGGCTCAGATGTTGCCTTCGGGCGACGAGATCATGAAGGTCCATCCCCTTGCCGGCTGGTCCTCCACGGACGTGCTGACCTACGTCCGCGACAACGACATCCCCACCCACCCATTGTTCGCCAAAGGCTTCGCCTCGATCGGGTGCTATCCATGCACGCGCGCGGTCGGTCCGGACGAGGATGAACGCGCCGGCCGGTGGGATGGCCAGGGCAAGTCGGAGTGCGGGATCCACACCTTCGGGAAGACCGGTGGGGCGCTCGAGACCGAGGCGGAGCAGTGAGAGCGGCGCCGCTCAACTGTCCCTATTGCGGGGAGCCATCGATCGAACCGGTCGGGGACGAGCGCGCCTTCTACTGCTCGTCGTGTGACCGTCGTTTCGAACTGCGGTTCCTCGGCCTCGGGGAGGGTGGGGCGTGAAGGACAACCACCTCTTCTTCGCGTGTATCGATCTCGCCAACCGTCCGGTTCTCGTGGTCGGCGGGGGCCCGGTGGCGTTCGAGAAGATCGAGGGTCTCCTTACGTCTCGGGCGACCATCCGCGTGGTGGCCCCCGAGATCTGTCCCGAGGTGCGCAGCCTCGTCGACGCCGGGACCGTCACGTGGGACGAGAAGACCTACGAGGCAGAGGATCTCGATGAAGCGTTTCTGGTCATCGCGGCAACGGGGGACACCGAGGTGTCGCGATCGGTGCGCGCCGGCGCCGAGGAACGCTCGATGCTCGTCAACGTCGCCGACGTAAAGGAACTCTGCAACTTCATCCTTCCTGCGGTTCATCGCAACGGCCCGATCGCGGTGGCCGTGTCCACCGGGGGAGCTAGCCCTGCCCTGGCGCAGAGATTGCGAAGCGAGATCGGGGCCCTGGTCGATGATTCATACGCACGGCTTGCAGGGCTGCTGGCCTCGCTCCGGCCGTGGGCCAAGGAGCGCCTGGCGACGTACGAGGACCGCAAGGCGTTCTTCGACGACATCGTCAAGGGCCCGGTTGATCCGGTAGCTCTTATCAGGACCGGGGATGAAGACGGCGTCACCGAACTCATCTCGAACGCGAAGTGCCGCGCTCTCTAGGCTAGGGCGATGAAATCTTCTGAAGACGCGCTGGCGGCCTCCAGTCAGCAGCTTTCTCGTCGGTCCCGGCCGCGGCCGCCCAGGCAGCTGTTGTCGCCGCCTCCGCCGTAGAGGCGGTCGTTGCCGTTACCGCCTCTCAGCGTGTCGTTGCCGTTCCCTCCATAGAGGGTGTCGGGTTGGTTGCCGCCCTCGAGCACGTCCGCTCGGTCCCCGCCGCGGATCGTGTCCCGGCCGTAGCCGCCCAGGATCTTGTCCCTGGAGCGGCCACCGTTCAGCTTGTCGTGGCCTCGGCCCCCTTTGATGATGTCTCGGCCTGTGCCGCCCCTGACGATGTCGTCGCCGGCGCCGGCGAGGACGGTGTCGTTACCGCCCTTGCCGATGATGATGTCGTTACCTCCGAGTCCGCAGAAGTATTCGTTCTTGTTGCTTCCCTTCAAGACATCGTCGCCGGCCGTGCCCACGACGCTGCACTTCGGGTCGACTGGCGGAGGCGGAGGCGGCTCCTCGCCACTCCCTTCGAAGCCGTAGTCGAACTCTCCGCAGCCGGTCCCCATCGTGAACTGCACATCGCCCGTGAGGTCGTAGGGCGCGTTCTCGGGGCCGTTGTCGGTCCCCGACATTGAGAGGACGTCGAAGCTCAGGCAGTCGTAGGCGAATAGCCAGTTGCCGTCGGCCGAGCTCGGATCTGCATAGTTGTCGGTGTGACCGGCGCCAAAGTCTGAGAAGGACTTGTCCCCGGCTGCCGACGTGTAAGCCGCGTCGTTCAGGTTCGGGGTGCTATTGCCTATTTCAGGCTGTGAATCCAACGGGCTCTGGGCGGGCGGATCGTCCGTGCCCGCGTTGCCGTATCCGTGTGCCTCGTCGGTGTAGGTGAGGAGCAGCCCGGGGGCGAAGCCGATCGGGTCACGATCGTTCTCGCCTCTGCCGTCCAGATCGAATCCGGAGCGGTCGCGCATCTCGAGATAGTAGGCGTGATCGGCGGGCGATCCCTCGAGGGCCGAGATATAGCTCCAGCCCTTGGTGCACCGGGCTGCGATGGATAGGTCTTCCTGACAACCACCGTTGTAGATGCGGTCCTCATCGGCGCCGTCCTCGAAGTCTGAGGTGTAGATGACCTCTTCGCCGGCGGCGCCTTCGTTGACGATCACCTCGACGTCGTCGATGAACCAGCCCGGCCGAGAGAGCCCCGGGTCGGTCGAGTAGGAGAACCTAAGGGAGGTCGCCTGGCCGATCGCGCCGGAGAGGTCGTAGGTGTCCTCGACGAATCCGCCGTCGTCATAGGTGCCCAGCAGCCGGTCGGCCTCCTGTGTGCCGGCTGCGTACGACGCGCTGGTGCCCGTCAGGCCGTTGCCGTACTTCGACTGGCACGCATTCTGGTTCGGGTTCGTCGTCGCGGCGGTTGTGTAGCCGTTCGCGGACGGCATGGAGGTGTATTGGTCCTCCTCCCCCGCCACTCCGGGATGCGAATAGAGGACGAAGCCGTAGTCGTAGTCCCACTCGATGTCCCAGTACGACTTGAACTTGAGAGTGACCGTGTCGGTAGCGGCCAGGTCGGCCAGCTCGGGTAGATAGACGTCGAAGTTGTGCCCCGTCTGTGGCGAGCAACCGAAGTCGTTGCCCGATTCGGACCACCAGACGTGGTCGGACGAGGCACCGTCCGCGACTTTCTGCGGATCGATGACCGCTCGGGGTTTCAGTTTGGCGACGTACGCCTCGCCGTTGTGGACGTCCTCGCCGGACAGTGTGTACGGCTCCTCGTCGCCCGTCTGCCAGGTGATCTCATGGATGTCTTTCTTCGAGTCCTCCCAGCCGCTGACGGTGGTGGTCTGGCCCGGTTCGAGGACCTTGGGGACGATCCAACCGAGCTCCTGCTTGCTGAACACGTCCATGTTCTGGGACTTGTCGGTAGCCATCAGGGTCCAGTCACCGTAGGTCTCTCGGCCTCCGGTTGAGTAGAAGTCGGGGAGCCCCAGCGAGTGACCGTACTCGTGGCTTATGACGCTCGCATGGTCGATGGCAGACTCGGGGTTCACGTTGTAGGGCCCGACCCTGACGAAGACGGGGAGGCCTGAAGAGGCGTTGGTCGTCTGCTCGGTCCGCGAGGCGTTGGTCCACCACAGGTTTTCGCCCTCGAGGGTCTTGAGCTGGTCATCGCTGACGTACCCGTCGCCTTCCACCGATGTGTAATAGAACTCAAGGCTCGAAGAGTGCGGCCAGATGTTGTCGTATGGGGGGACCCCGTTGAGCTGCGAATCTCCGTTGCCGCCGAGGCCCGCGAAGACCATCATGAAGAAGTCCACGACTCCATCCTTGTCGGTGTCGTAGTCGTTGTAGTCGATCTCGGGGTCGGCGATCAACGCAGCGTCGTATACGGCCTTGCCGGTGGGGCCACAGGCGTCGTCGATCTGAGCGATGGCCCCGACGCCGCCCACGCTGCCCGCCAGCGCTGATCCGTACCGGTCGTCGCCGTAGTAGTCCGTGTTGCCCGGAAGCTGGTACCAGCCCTCGCGGATCCTCTCGCTATAGAGAGGGGTGTCCGCGGCTTCCTTGAAGGTAGCGCCGTGACAGGTACCGGCGGGCTCGATGTCGGTGAACCCGGCTGCATCGAAGTCGGTGAAGCCGGCGGTCGCGATCCCTGCGGACGGAACCGTCCCGTTGGGGTAGAGCTGTCCGTATGACATCTCTTGGTAGAGGTTGAAGGTCGACCCGGCGACCGATGGGTTGTTGATCTTGTTCGCAAGAGCCTCTCCGCTATGGCCCGCCTCGTGCGAACGGTCGAAGTAGTCGACCGGCACCACCGGAAAGGGGCGATCCCCGTACCGGGCGGTGTCGAAGTTCTGATCCTGGGGGATGACCTTGGGCCCGTGGCTCTCGGAAGTCAGGGGTGAACCGAGCCCGTCATAGGTCAGCGACGCTTCGGAAGAGAGGTCCTTCCAGACGATCTGGGCATCCTGGCCGGCGGTGTCGGCGACCGCTTCGACGATGAGGGTCTTGGTCTGCCCCACGGGGACCGACCCGATGCTCCAGTCGATCGTCCCCGCCGTGATCGAGGCCGAGCCGGCCGAGCCGATCGTCTTCACCACCGTGAACGTGGTGCCGTCGACCGGGGGCAGCGTTACCTCGGCATTGGCGGCGGCGCTGGAAGTGTTGTTGCTAACGTTGACGCGGAAGGGATAAGAGTCACCGGGCTTGACCCACCCGGTAGACGATACGAAGCTGTTCTCGATCTGGAGCGAAGAGGGAGTGACGGTGACATCGACTGGAGCCGAGCCCGCCCTCCTGGAGCCCCAGAGCCCGCTTGTCGGGTCGGTATAGGAGGTCTCCACGACCTCCACCGAGAGGGTTGTGGTGAAGTTGGTATCCGGCCCGGCCGTGACCCCCGAAGTGGCGGAGCCGGGGATCGTGGCCGCGATCGCGCCGGCGACCCCGCCGGCGTTGGCAGTGAGGACGCCCGATCGGTAGAGCTCGCTCCCGTTCGCACCTACGAGGAGAACCTTGTAGGAGCCGGCGACCGGAGTCTCCTCTTCGGTACCGGCCGCCAGGACGTTGAACTGATCGAGTTCGCCGGTGACCGAGATGGGAGTCCCGGGAGAATAGTCACCGGGAGCGACTACCACGGAGGCGCTCAGATAGTTGTGCCTGAAGACCGCTTCCCCGACATTCCCCTGTCCGGCCACCACAACGCGCGCGGTGATCTCGCCTGCGGGCCAGGTGTCGTCGGGCAGAATCTCGAATTGCCAGTCGTCGGAGTCGGCGTTATCGGTGTCGAGCGTCACCGGCGCCTCGAAGAACTTGGTTCCGGAATCGCTGATCAACTCGACTTTGATGTCGGCGGCCTCATGAGCACCGGTCAGCGTGAATATCCCGAAGCCGCATTCGTCGCGTGCGAACGCGTTCGAAGGCGCGGTGTTCAAGCCCACGCCGGTGCACAGGGGCTGAGGAGTTGGAAACTTGTAGAGGAGGAACCCAGACGCGACGTCGGCGCCCGAGGCGCTGGCGCCGGCGTGAGAGAGGAGCGACGCGGGGCCGCTCACTATCAGGCTGAGCAGAAGAAAGATCGATACGATCAGCGGAGAAGCCCGACGATGCAGAACCAACATGCTTGCCTCCCTGGAAGCGTAGGTCTATTACCTCGATGGTTCGATGGCCCGCCGCCTCCTCCTGCCTTAGGGCTCTGGCAGTTCGGCCCGTTCCAGATCCCTCACCCCCGGGACGAACAGGAACATGAGGGTCATCGCGGCGCCGAGCACCCCTCCGGCGATCAGCGTTGTGTCGGCGCCGATGGCTTGAGCGATCGGGCCGGTCAACGAGAAGGACAGCGGGATCAGGCTGAGGGACACGAGCCAGTCGAGACTCGTAACACGGCCGAGAAGGTGCTTCGGAACGTGCCGGTGCATCAACGTTCCCCACACGATCGTTCCGGCCGTGGCCAAGCCCGCCGCGAACGCACGGATGACCATCCCTTGCCACAGGTTGGTCATGAGCCCATATCCCGCGACCGCGAGGATGGCCAGCACCCACGTTAGGTACATGAACGTCACGTACCGCTTCGGGAATCCGGTCTGGGCCATGATCACCGCCGCGAGGATCGATCCCACTCCGCCCGCCGCGAAGATCGTGCCGAGATCTCCGGCGCTGCCCTTGAGCTGGAACTTGACGACGAAGGGAACGAGAACCTCGAACGGACCCACGAACATCAACAGCGCGGTCGCCGCCGACAGCAGGGTCGCCCACAACCATGTTTGTGACCGAACGAACCGAAGTCCCTCGATCACCTCCCGGAGCGCCCCCGGGGCGTCCTCATCCCGGCTCGGGCGGGCGCGCTGTTTCATGAGGAGCAGACAGACGCCCGACACCACGAAGGTCGCGGCGTCGAGAAGGAAGGCGGCGCCGACGTTGATGCTCGAGATGACGGCGCCGCCGAGAGCCGGCCCGACGATGCC
>JAENWQ010000221.1 GCA_016649855.1 Actinomycetota bacterium
AAGCGTGGCCACAAGGGCGGCCGGCCGGTATCTCGGGATCGGTCCTATCTCGATGCTCCTTCTCGTGTCCTTCTTGAGTCTTCGACCATAGGGGAGCTTCCTGGATGAAGGGATACGTATTAACCAGGACAAAGCACTGGTTATCGGATCGGCACCCTTGCCACGGCCTGCGGGCCGCCCTAGGTTCTCCGTTGAGGGGTTTTCTCGCCCCGACGATCGGAGGACAAATGTCGAGACTTCGCAAGACGGTTCTCGCAGGTGTTGTGGCGGCGGTATCGATCGTTCCTCTGAGCGGACTTGCTATGGGCTCACCAACGCTGGCGGTGCACGACTGCAACAGCGCCAAGAAGAAACCCTCCAAGATCCTGTTTGCGTGCGCCGACGGGAACTACCGCGTGAACCATCTCGACTGGAGTGAATGGCACAAGAAGAAGGCCGTTGCGGATGGGGTCTTTCACATGAACGACTGCACCCCAAGCTGCGCCGAAGGAACCTTCCACAAGCGTGCCGGTACCCTCATCCTTAAGGGCAGGATGTGGTGCAACAACATCCACGAGCACGTCTTCCGGCGGGCCCACTACGAGTACGACAAGCCGTTCCAGGGTGAGTCGGAAGGCGGCTTCGAGCTTTCCTGCCCGTTCTGAACCAAGCCCTGAATCAGAAGAGGTCGTCAGAAGCGGTCGAGCGACGCGTACTTACGGCTCGAGGCCTCGAAGTACCTGAACAGGGCGAACGCCAGGAAGCCGTAGGTCGCGCCGATGAGGAGCTCCGTTCGGATCAACCCCGCGACGGATCCGAGGGTCTCGCCCGAGGCCAGGAGCCGCGCCGCGGCGATCCCGTGGGTCAGCGGCAGGGCCTTCGAGATCGCCTGCATCCACCCGGGAAGTGAATCGATGGGGATGTTGACCCCGCACATCAGCAGCATGAGGAAATACGCGAGGTTGGATGCGAAGAACACGTCGCGCGCCCGTATGCCGATCGACCCGAGCATCATCCCGAACCCGGTGCATGAGACGACCGTCAGCGTCACGACCAGAGCGAGAGCGGGGATCTGTGACGCCGGCATGCTGAAGTCGAGGAACAGCGCCCCGACGATGAAGCCGAAGACGGACACGAGGAGCCCGTTGGCGATGACCGGAAGGGTGCGTCCGAGGAACAACGCGGCGCGGTTGGCTGGTGTGGCGAGCAGTTGCGCGAGCGTGCCGAAGTACCGCTCGTTGGCGAGCGTCATCGTCGCTCCGTAGATCGCCGACATAGAACACACCTGAACCGCGTTCCCGACGACGAAGAAGTTGGTGTCGCCAACCCCCGAGTACTTACCGAGGTTGGCGAAGAAGAGAATCTGGAACAGAGGACTGCCGAGCATCGTAGGGATGTAGATCGCCGGGCGGATCCAATTGAACAGCGCGCGGTAAACGATGATCCCGCCGACGAACAGAACCCGGAAGAAGCTCGTTAGGGATGACGAGCGCGGTGCACCAAGAACTGCTGTTCCGGCAGTCAAGTCAGCGCCAGGGTGGCGTCTTCGCGGGCGCGCCTCTCGAAATACGCGATGAACCGAGTGCCTATGACGAGATATGCGACGGACAGCCCGACGGTCGCCAGTAACGCCGGGACCGGGTTACCCCCGAGGGCCGAATACCGGATCGCCTTGATGCCCCAGGTGGGGGACAGGATCCATCCGAGCGGGGCAGCCCACCCGGGAAGCAACGAGACCGGGACCAGCAAACCGGTCACCAGCCATACCGGGTACTCGAGCAGATTCGAAAGCGCGTTGGCGTGACGGTAGAGGACGAACGTCGAGGCGAGCACGAGTCCCAGCGTTCCCAATCCGATCACCGTTGCGGGAAGCGCCAGCACGAACAGCGCCGGGTGAGCGAGCTCGAGAGGGATATCGAACGCGACGGCCCCCCAGAGCAACGTTCCCGCGACCGAGTAGAGACCGAGCGTGGAGGTGGCGAGCGTTGAGCCGACGAGGATCCACATGAACTGGCTGGGCGACGCGATCAACAACTCGAGGGTTCCCTGGAAGCGTTCCCACTGGATCAATCCGCCGGAACCGAACAGGGTTGACGACCAGATCCCCATGAGGCCCGCGCCGAGAGCCGCGTAGAGCAGCGACCCCGGACGTCCCCCGCTCTTGAACATGAAGAACGCGATGGTCGAGAAGATCAACGGCTGCAGAACCGTCACGAGGACGAAGAAGCTCGACTTCGTGAGCGACTTCATCGAGAAGAGCCAGTTGGCAAGGATGACCCGGTGAGCCGGGACCTCGGCTCGACCCTGCGATCTCACGAGTCGCCCTCGACCAACGAGATGTACGCGTCTTCGAGTGTCGGCTCGCGAGCGACGACCCGTCCGATCTTGGCGCCGTCGAACTGGGCCAGGAGCGCAGGGGTGATCTCTGCGCCGACCGCGGATTGGACCATCAGCAACTGTAACTGATCGCGTTCCTCGACCGACACGGCGCTGACGCCCTCGACCCGGCGGAGTCGTTCGATCGACTCATCGTTGACGCCGTAGACCTCGATCTCCACTACGGTCTTGTCGGCTACAAGTGACTTGAGCGCACCGGGGGTTCCTTGAGCGACGACCTCGCCGCGGGCGATCACCGCGATGCGGTCGCACAGCGCGTCCGCTTCGAACATGTAGTGGGTCGTGAGGAGGACGGTCTTGCCCTGATCGGTGAGCGAAGCGATCATTGCGCGCATCTCGCGTGCCCCGACCGGATCGACACCGATCGTCGGCTCGTCGAGGAACACGACGGGCGGATCGTGGAGTAGCCCCCGGGCGATGTGAAGTCGTTGGCGCATGCCTTTCGAGTAGCCCTCGACCCGCTCCTTCTCGCGTCCGGTCAGCCCGACCATCTCGAGGAGCTCTCCGATCCGCCTCTTCTGCTCGTGTGGCTCTACCCCGTAGAGCTCGGCGAAGTACCTGAGGTTGTCGAGTCCGGAAAGCCGCTCGTACAGTCCTCGGTCCCCGCCGAAGACGTAACCGATCTGGGAGCGCACCGCCCGTGCGTCCTTGACCACGTCGAGGCCGAGGACCCTGGCGGTCCCCGAGGTGGGGATGAGAAGGGTGATCAACATCTTGATCGTGGTGGTCTTGCCGGCACCGTTCGGGCCGAGCAGCCCGAACAACTCGCCCTTCTCGATGGCGAAGCTGACCCCTCTAACCGCTTCGACCTCGAGGCTCTTCCGCTTCAGAGAGCCAGTCGAGGTCTTGTAGGTACGGCGCAGGTCGATCGCTTCTACAACGGGAGCTCCTACTACGGGCATAGGGAGGCACCCTATCGCCGGGGCCCAGCGGCCTCGGTCGATCGGTTCTTACTCGGTACGCGTCTGGCTCGTGATGATGGGGACGAGGAAGCGACGCGCGAACCGGCGAGCTTCATCGGGACCATCCAGCTCGATCGCCGTCTCGGGCGTGAGCAGGAACGAGAGGCACAACCTCGTGAGCATCTCAGCGACGAGTTCAACATCGAACGGCGGGATGCGGCCGGCCGACACATCCTTCGCGAGCAGCGCGCCGACGTGGCTGCGCGCGGTTGCGAGCAGAGGGCCTCCCGCGGTCGTGAGAAAGGGAAGCACCGAATCGGCCTCGATCTCCAGGAGTCGGTTCAAGAGCGAGTGGTGCTGCAGATAGTCGAGGGAGACAACGAACCCTTCGACGATCCGATCCTCGACCGTGTCGTATCCGTCGATCGCGGCATCGAGGGCACCGAAGAATCGCCGGGCCTCCCGCAG
>JAENWQ010000201.1 GCA_016649855.1 Actinomycetota bacterium
GACGGCAAGGTGACGATCGAGAAGACCGACTCGGGCCTCCTGTTCCGGGACTCCCACGGCAAGGTCATCGCCAAGGAACCACTCAAGGCCACCGGGCCGAACGTCGCCGAGCTCAACCGGGCCCGCGGCGTCGAGGTCAGCGCCGAGACCTGTCTTCCCGGCTGGGGCGGTGAGCCCGGCGACCTCAAATACGTGGCCGACATCTACCTCATCAACCGCCACGTCTCTCTCAAGAAGAAGGGCAAGGTTCCGCCCGAGGGCCCGGACCCGTAGGTTGTCTTAGCCGTCTGTAGTTCCCCTTCGGGATCGGCCCGACGCCTATCTCTTGGAGCTTAGTCCGAGCGTGCGCGCCACCACCTTGTCGCGAAGCCTCTCGGGGAGAGGTGCCTCGATGAACGCCCGGGCGCGGGCATCGTTCCCGACGAGGTAACGGGCCCGAGCATGCTTCGCGGTGAGCGCGTGTTCGATCTTCCTGGCGACCTTCACCGGATCGATCCCCCTCCGGCCGGTCGCCGACGCGAGTTTCCGCGCTCGGTCCATCGCCGCTCCGTAACGCTCGCGGGCCTCGGGTGGCAGCGCCGCGACGAGATCGTCGAAGGTTGCATCGCCCTTCTCCCATGTCGGGGTCGCGATGCTTCCCGGTTCGATCAGGGCCACCTGGATACCGGCCGGCATGAGCTCGACCCGCAGAGCATCGGCGAGTTGCTCGATGGCGGCTTTGGATGCGGAATAGGGACCAACGAACGGAAGACCGGGAGCTCGCCCTGCGATCGAGCTGGTGAACACGAGCCGGCCACGAGCTTTCCTCAGCAGCGGGAGGAACGCCTGCGTCACCGCCAGTTGACCGGTGACGTTCACCTCGAGTTGCCATCTCAGATCGTCGAGCGACAGGTGCTCGAGGGGATCTTGGACGGTGATGCCCGCGTTGTTCACCAGTCCGTCGATCCCGCGGTCACCTACGACTGCAGCGATCCGCTCGAAGCACACCGCCCTACCGTTCATGCCGGCTCCTCGCTTCCATGAGTGTGAGGAGATAGTGACTTATCCGGGGCTGCGGAGCTTCCAACCCTGGGACGCGATCCGGAGCCCGGCCACGATCACGAACGCCGCGAAACCTCTCGTGAGCGAGCCTTCCTCGATACGCAGGGCGAAGCTCGCCCCCAGGCACGCGCCGATCGCGCCGCCCCCGCCGAGGAGGAGCCCGTGGGAGAAGGAGACGAATCCTCTGCGCCGGTGCGCGAGGACGCCCGCGATCGCGGTAGGGATGATGACCAGAAGCGAGGTCCCTTCCGCGGTGTGCTGCGTGATGCCGAGTACGAGCACCATGAACGGCACCATGATCACGCCTCCACCGACCCCGAACATCGCCGAGAAGAAGCCCACGAAGAATCCCGCGAGCAGGACGACGACGATCAGCCCCAGGCTCAGCTCCACAACATCAAGGCTCCGATCACGACCGTGAGCGCCCCGAAGAGGATCTTGAGCGTGCCTTCGGACATCCCGGCCATCGCCCGTGCCCCCAAAGGTGCTCCCACGAGCGTCCCCACGGCCAAGACGACCGCCGCGGTGATGTCGATTTCGCCGGCGGATCCGAACCTCGCGGCACCGACGACCGCGATGGGGATGATCGCCGCGAGCGATGTCGCATGGGCCTCGTGCTGACTGGAGCCCGCCACGAAAACGAGCAGGGGCACCATCACGATCCCGCCACCAACCCCCAAAAGGCCCCCGAGGAGACCCCCGAGGAAGCCCACCCCGATCAGATAGGAGCGTTTGGTGGCTGAGGTCATCGCGCCAAGTTACACGCCCACTCGACCTCTAGGTCCGGTCGAGCGCCCCGTAACCTCCGCACGCGGCGCACACGAACCAGTGGGGCTTGTTCGCGGCGACAAGCGTGGTGATCTTTCCTGTGACCGGAAACGAGTGCCCGTCGGGAGACGACTCGACGACCGCGGCATAGACGTCCGCCATCGCCTGTCCCCCACACGACGCGCAGGGGCGCACGAGGCAACCAACGTGGTCGTAGTGCGAATCTGCGGTGAAGAGCCCAGCCTGCACCGGATGGTGCGGCAGGTGATGATCGAAGCGTTGACCCAATTCCCCAGCGGTCTTCATTGACCGTCCATCCCCTCTTCGTCTGCCCGTTCGTCGTTGAACGTGTCCTGATTATGTATCGGAATGTCGCCTCGGTGACTAGTTACGTATAATTACGTAGTGGTTGCTGAAGGTCCCTCACTCGTAGGTCTTTCAGGGGCGATCATTTCGGTCCTTCAGGAAGCGAACCCTGGACGGCCGGACGATGCCACGCCGCCGCCGTGCCCCTAACGTGGCCTTATCGGTAACAAGACCGAGGCGAACGAAAGGGGGGGGACGGCACCGGGCACCATGCTCTCAGATGCGAACTTCTTCTCCCCTGGACAAGTTTGCGTTCTTCTCCCGACCACCTGGGTCGCCAGAGAGTGCCCGTGAGCTTCCCCCTCCGATCGCTCGCTGAGTTTCGTTCAAACCGTGGACGGAGGTCCGAGTGCGGAAGAAAGATCGCTCCACAGATCCTCAACGTTCTCGCATCCGACACTCATGCGGATCAGTGAGCCGGGGGTCAGTTCTTCTCCCTCCCAGGTTCCACGTCTCTCGAGCGTCGTCTCGACTCCGCCGAGGCTTGTCGTGTGGGCGATGAGCTCGATCGCCTCGCACAGAGCATCCGATGCCTCCACGCTCGTCAGCTCGAACGACACGATCGCGCCGAAACCGCGCATCTGACGCGCGGCCAGTTCATGGCCGGGATCATTCCCGAGCCCCGGGTACCTGACCTTGGTCACGCGCGCATCCGCATCGAGACGCGTCGCCAACTCCATCGCATTCGCGAGCTGACGCTCGAGCCTTACGCCCAGGGTCCGCATGCCGCGGAGGGCCAGGAAGGTCTCCATCGGCCCGGGGATGGCTCCGCCGAGGACCCGAGCCTCGTAGTACTCGTCGTAGAGACCGTCGTCCCGGGTCACCACCGCGCCGAGCAGCACGTCCGAGTGCCCCGACAGGTACTTGGTGGCACTGTGGACGACGACGTCCGCCCCCAGCTCGAGCGGATTCTGCAACAGCGGAGTCGCGAACGTGTTGTCGACCACCACGGTCGCCCCCCGCTCGTGCGCTCCTTGGGCGAGTTGTTCGATGTCGGCGATGCGAAGCATCGGGTTCGTCGGCGACTCGATCCACAACATGCCGCCATCCTCGAGTACGGAGAGGGTCGCGCCGGCATCCGTCACATCGACCGGCGCGAACCGGAGCCGGCCCTTCTTCTCGAGGTCGGTCATCAAGAACCGGGTTCCGGTGTACGCATCCATCGGAGCAGCGACGACCGCGCCGAGCGGAACAACTCCGAGCACCGCCGACACCGCTCCCATCCCCGACGAGAACGCGAGCGCCCGGCCCCCTTCCAGAGCGCCGATCGCTTCCTCGAACGCGGACCACGTCGGATTTCCGTCGCGCGCGTAGCCGACCTCGCCGCCCTTCACATAGGTGGAGGTAAGTACCGGAGGCACCGACATCGGTGCCCCGACGTCCCTCGGCCCGCGCCCGGCGTGGATCGCGATCGTTTCGGGATCGAGGCCACTCTTCTTGCTCAGGGTTCCTCCTCGGTGGGGGACGGATCGACGGAGACCATCCTATTTCTCCAGGTCATCAAACCCACCGGGCCAAGCATGTGCGCCGTTAGGCTCGAACCCGTGGACAAACTCGCGATCGACGGTGGCACCCCGGTACGCGCCGATCCTCTACCGATCTTCAAGCTGCGGCTGACCGACGCGGAGCGAGCGGCCGTCCTGGAGGTCCTCGAGAGCGGCTTCATCTCACGTGGCCCGATGCGCGACAAGCTCGCCGCCGCTTTCTGCCGTTACACGGGGGCCGGCCACGCCTTGGTGTGCTCGTCCGGGACCGCCGCGCTGCATCTCGCGGTGGCCGCGCTGGACCTTCAACCGGGAGACGAGGTGATCGTGCCCTCTCTCTCCTTCGTCGCCACCGCGTTCGCGGCCGAGTACAGCGGTCTCGTTCCGGTCTTCGCCGAGGTCGACGGCCGCACTCTCAACCTCGACCCGAGCGACGTGGTCACTCGGATCACCGAGAGAACGCGGGCGATCATCCCGGTCCACTTCGCGGGACAGGTCGCCGATCTGGGTCCCCTCTGGGATCTCGCCGAGAAGCACGACCTCGCGATCGTCGAGGACGCGGCGCACGCCGCCGGCGCCCGGCACTCGGAAGGCATGATCGGAACCCCTCTACGCGACGGCATCCGCCACTCCGTCTGCTTCAGCTTCTTCGCCACGAAGAACATGACCTCGGCCGAAGGCGGGCTGGTGACGACCTCCGATCCCGGGATGTTCGAACGGATGGAACGCCTGCGGGCCCACGGGATCTCCCCTCTTGAAGGAGCCCCCAAGGCTTCGGGGTTCTACGACGTCACCATGACCGGCTTCAACTTCCATCTGAGCGACGTGAACATCGCGCTCGGGCTCGAGCAACTCAAGAGGCTCGACGAGTTGAACGCGACACGCAGACACCACGCCGAGCTCCTTACCGAGCTGCTGGC
>JAENWQ010000018.1 GCA_016649855.1 Actinomycetota bacterium
CAGGACGCTCGAGCTGGGGACGTCGGCAGGACTCAACCTCAGATGGGATCACTTCCTCTACGAAGCACGCGGGAAGACGTGGGGAGATCCCACTTCGCCGGTCAGGTTGTGCGACTACAACTCCGAACTACCGCTCCCGTTCGACGTCGAGGTCGAGGTCGTCGAACGGGCCGGCTGTGACGAACATCCGCTCGATCCGGCCACCGGCGACGGGTACCTCACGCTTGCCTCGTACGTGTGGCCCGACCAGGTGCACCGCCATCGTCTGCTCAAGGCAGCGGTCGAGGTCGCCAAACGGGTCCCGGCGAGGGTGGAAGCGGCGCGGGCGGGGGACTGGCTGGAGCGCGAGCTGGAGGGACAACCCGGCGGTTCGGCGACCGTCGTTTTTCATTCGATCGTGATGCAGTACCTGGATCCTGACGAGAGGGAGCGCGTCGACTCACTGTTCGAGGAATATGGCGCGGCCGCGACGAACGACTCCCCGCTGGCGCGCCTTCAGATGGAACCCGCCGGGGAGATCGCGAACGTCTCCCTCGAGATCTGGCCCCCGGGGGGCGAACGGCTGGTGGCGACGACCGGCTATCACGGCGCCGGGATCAGATGGCTGGGTATCTGAGGGTCAGGCGGTTGGTGGTGGTGCGGGCGACACGTCGCGCAGCCGGAAATACAGAATGACCCACGTGATAGCCACGAAGGGTCCCGCGACCGTCCCGCTGAGCAGGTCGGAGATGAAGCGGGCGGCGGTTTCGGGTAGGGACACCACCAGCAGTCCGATGACGATCCCGACCGCGATCTGGAGCAGGAAGGTAATGACGATCAGCCCGAAGACGTTCCACCCGTGGCCGTGGACCAGGTCCTTGCTGCGGCTGAAGGATCCCACGGCGCCCGTCCCTTCGAGAACGATCACCGGCACGATGAGGACCCAGATCGTCAAGAGGTAGAGCCCGGGAACGAGCAAGAGAAGCAACCCCAGGGCTATCCCCAAACCTGCGAGGAGCGATGCGCCGGCTATCGCACCCAGGTAGGGGCGGGCCTTGGCGAAGGTCTCCCCAATGGTCATATCGACGCGGCCGTCGCGCACATCCAGAACCGCGTGCACGAAGGCTCCCTGCAGGAGGAACACCCCCACCAGAGACACCACGGTCGCCAGCAGGGCACCGAAGATCCCCGCCAGCCCGATGAGGAGGGCGCTTGCCAGGCCGATGACCACGTAGACGGCCAGGGCCAGGATCGCGAAGCGCTGCCAGTGTGTCTTGTAGAGGCCCCAGGCCTCTCCCAGTACTCCGGAGGTTGGATTCATGTGCCAAGCCTAAGGCGCAGAGTCCCCCGACGGTCACGCCGAGTAGAACAAGGACGCGAGGCGCATGCCGAGCCATGGCTTCTTGCCGAAGGCGACGATCTTGCCGGTGAGGACCGGCCCCCACTGTCCGATCCGGCCGTAACCCACCAGGAGATAGGTGACCGGATCGGCGGAGATGCGGCAGTCCACCGATCTCGATGGCGACGTCCTTATCTCGAGCTGGCCCCCAGAGATCTCGAAGTACACGGTCGAACCGCCGCGCAGGCGCAACTCGTACGAGGCATCCATGTCTCGGATCGCGTCGGTGTTGACGAAGTGCTTGAGGATCGGAAGGTGCCCGTCGAAGATCAGGTTCGCGTCGTTCCTCGAGATCGACCACGGGCGTGCTTCCGCCGTAGCGATGTCCCGTCCGTGGATCGAACATTCGTTGAGCAGGATCGATGCCAGCGTGTAGACCGGGACCTCCTTCCCACCGTGCCACTTCACCGGTTGCTCCCAGTTCTCGGGGACGACCGCGGCGGTGAATTCTTTCAGTGCCAGGTCGATGCGGTCGGCGGCCTTGGCCGGGTCGCGCAGCGTGTCCCTCACCAGCTCGTCGTCCCAATAGGCCGCCATGGTGAGGTGATCTTTGACCGGAGACGATCCTCCTCGCACGAGATCCGGATACATCATGAAGATCATCGATACGTGGGTCGCCAGCTCCGCGGTGCTCCAGCGGCCGATGGCGGTCCGTGCCGGATCGGCCGTGCGAAGGAGCGTGGTGAAGCGTCCGGCCACGTCTTCGAGGACCTCGATGGACTTGCCCAGCCCTGGAACGGGGAGGTTCATGCAGGTGCTCCTTCCGCATCGGGACCCGAGGTGCAATCGATATGTCCGGATCGTTCTACGGGCAGATGGTCTGCCCACATCAGATTAAGCTACGGCTCCTGAACGACGAGAGTTCAGACCGGGGCCGGCGGCCCCTGCGGACCTGAGGAGTGATGAATGCCCGACCGAGGCGCGACCGCGCTCTTGCAGCGATCCAAGTGGGCTGTTGGTGCGCTGGCCGGAAGCGCGTTCGCCGCAGCGCTCGGTCTCATGATGGCGTTGCGGGAATCGTCGGTCGCCTCTGAAGCGTTGTCGGGCGACGCCTCCGCTCCGTCGCGGCTCCTGTCGGCGGAGGACGCCCGGGTTCAGGTTGCGAGATTGCAGCTGGTCCTCATGATCGTGACTGCGGTGGTCTTCATCATGTGGTTCCGGCGAGCGGAGAGGAACATCCGGAACTGGGATGCTCGCGGACTCCCCTTCGACGATTGGTGGAACGTTGGAGGCTGGTTGATCCCCGTGGCCAATCTTTTCGTTCCCATCCGGATGACCGCGGTCATCTGGAGGGCAACGGACGCGTCGGTCTCGCCCGAGATCGGCGAGGAATGGAAGACGAAGAGTCTGTCGCCCCTCGTCCCCCTCTGGTGGGCAACGTGGATTGGGGGGACGGTGGTCTTCCTGATGGCGTCCAACCAGATCGGCGCCGCGGATGACCCCGAGACCCTTCGCTCCGCGCTGGGTCTCTCGGCCGTCTCGAACGTACTCGTCCTCGCCGCCGCGGTCCTCGCGATCATGGTCGTTCGCACGATCACCGTTCGCCAGGCGACCCGGGCTGAGTTCTACCGCGTGGCCATCCCGGACCCCCCGGTCGCCCGCGCGATCTAAGCATGGCAGACGCGTTATCCGGCCCCTTCTAGGCTTGGAGGATGCCGGAGCTACCTGAGGTCGAATCGGTCCGCCGCCAGCTCGATCCCGAGCTGTCCGGCAGGCGCATCGAAGAAGCGGGGTGGGATCCGCTCCCCAGCATGCCGCGGGAGTTCGTCAACGTGGGGTTGGCGGAAGGACGGACCATCGTGAGCGTCGGCCGGCGGGGGAAGTTCCTGATCGCGCCGCTCGACGGGGGCCTCGAGATGATCATGCATCTCGGGATGACGGGCGCATTCCATTTCGATCACGACGATCCCTACGTGCGGGCGAGGCTGTGGCTCGATGACGGGAGGGTCCTCGCGTTCAGGGACCCGCGGCGCTTCGGGAGACTCGCGGTCGTCACGGCCGGTGACTACTCAAGTGTCCCTACCCTCGCTACGCTCGGTCCGGAACCCCTGACCGATGAGTTCGATGCCGAACGCTTCGCCCGAACGATCGCCACGACGAAGGCACCGATCAAGCCCTTCCTGCTGTCCCAGAAGCCGGTGGCCGGGGTCGGAAACATCTACGCGGACGAGGCCCTCTGGATCGCTCGCATCCATCCGTCGTCGCGCCGGGTTGGCCGGAAGAGGGCGCTGGTGCTTCACGAAGCGATCCGCACGGTTCTGTCCGATGCGATCGAACGAGAGGGCACGACGTTCCGCGATTACCGCATGGTCAACGGAGAGTCGGGAAGGAACGCCTCGTTCCTGGTGGCTTACGGCCAGGTAGGCAAACCGTGTCCGCGGTGCGGGACCCCGATGCGTAAGTACGTCCTCGGGGGCCGGGGAACGACCTTCTGCCCGCGCTGCCAACGACCCTGAGGCCGGGTTGCTCTTGCTAGAAGCCCTGGACGTCGAAGAGGATGCCCAGACCGATGAGGATCAGGTAGACCGCCACGATGTAGTTGAGGGCCTTGGGGATGGCGAGGATCAGGATGCCCGCTCCGAGCGTCAGGATCCCTCTGACGGTCAGGTGGAAGTCGATGTCGCCTTTGGCGGCGAGCACTGATGCGATTTCCAGCATGTGGAGTCCTCCCTTGCGGTCCTGTTACTCCGGCTTCGGTGGGATCGTCAGCTCCTGGCCGACGTGGAGCGTGGTGGGATCGGTGATGTCGTTGGCATCGGCGATCAGATCGTACAGTGAGACATCGCCGTAGAACTGCTCCGCGATGGTCTGCAACGTGTCCCCGGACTCGACGATGTAGGTCTCGGCTTGGCCGGTCGTACCGCCGTCGCCGTTCGGGTTTTCGTTGCCCGAACCGTCGCCCTGGGTCCCCGTCCCGCTCGTATCTTCGGCGTTCACCTGTTCCTGGAGCGCGACGATCTGCTGCTCGAGTTCCGCGACCCGATCGCTGGCGTCGGCGGCGGTGGCCTTGGCTTGATCGAACTCGGCCTGCGATACACCGCCCCCAGCGGTGGTGCGACCGATCAGGAAGGCGAGGAGAACGAGGGCGCCGAGGATCGCGACGCGGCCCCAGATGATGTCGCTCCCCGGTCTCCGGGGCTCGGGCTCGTCGTAGCCGTAGTCGAAAGCGTCGTCGGTAGTGGCGCTTTCGTAAGGCTGGAACGGCTTCGTCGAGTGCTCTTCCATAGCCTTTGCCATCCCTCGTGAGGTTCATGGAAGCGTAGCAGAAGGCTCGCTTATCGCCTCGGACCCATCGCGACCGGAGGGGTTGAAGGTGGGCTTGGGTAGGGTGCCTACATGGCGGACGAAGAACCAGGACGGGAAGGGAACGGGCCCAAGCGGCCCACCTCGCGGGATAGGAACGTCATCCCCACCGGGTGGCTTCAGCGCGGCAGCCGGCTGGCGGGCCAGACCGGGAAGTCGGCCGCCCGCTTCGTCGGCACCCGGGCGAAGTCTTTCGCGCAACCACACCGGGCCCAGGAGTTCCTCGACGGTTTCCACAAGCAGACCGCGCAGCAGCTGGTCCAGATGCTGGGAGAGATGAAGGGCGCGGCGATGAAGCTGGGACAGCTCGCCTCGTTCTACGAGTTCGCGGCCGAGGGCGAGTACCTCGCGACCTATCGCGACGCTCTGACGATGCTCCAGAACTCCGCGCCTCCGATGGACCCGGCCGCCTCACGGATGGTTATTGAAGAGGAGTTCGGCAAGAGCGCCGACGAGCTGTTCGCCGAGTTCACCGACGATCCGGTCGCGTCCGCGTCGATCGGTCAGGTTCACCGAGCCGTGCTGCACTCGGGGGAGACCGTCGCGGTCAAGGTCCAGTACCCGGGGGTGGACGACGCGGTTCGAGCTGATATCAAGAACGTCTCGGCGATGACCAAGCTCGCGGTGGCGATCGCTCCGAACCTCGATCCGAAGGAGATCGCCAACGAGGTCAAGGAGCGCGTGCTCGAAGAACTCGATTACCGGAGGGAGGCGACGAACCAGGCGCGTTTCAACGAGATGTTCGAGGGGCACCCCTTCGCTGTCGTTCCCAAGGTCTTCCCCGAGTTCTGCCGCACGAGGGTCATCACCCAGCAGTTCATCGACGGAGCTCCGTTCATGGATGCGTTCGAGTGGCCACAGGCCGACAAGGATGCGCTCGCCGAGAAGCTGTTCCGCTTCTTCTACGGGAGCCTCAACCGGTTCGGGTTGTTCTCCGCCGATCCACACCCGGGGAACTACCTGCTGATGGACTCGGGCAAGGTCGCGTTCATCGACTTTGGTCTCGTCAGGGCGATCGACCCGGGCACCCTCAAGCTGCTGCTCGAGACCGCGCAGGCTCTCATCCACGACGATAGGGACCGGGGCCGCACGGCCCTGGAGGGGCTCGGGATCCTCACCCGGCACACCCCCGATATCGATGCCGTGTGGGATCACATGAGGATGCTCAACGCGCCGATCCTCGAGGATCGTCCCTTCAAGGTCGATCCGCCTCTGGTCGGGAAGATCGGCCAGGCTGGGTTCGATCCCCGGTCCGCGGCTTTCCGAGCGCTTCGCAAGGTGGGCGTTCCCGGGATCATGTTGACCTTCAACCGCATGTCGTTCGGCCTCGGCTCCATCATCGGCCGGCTCGAGGCGACCGCGAACTGGCAGGCGATCATGCGCGAGATGTGGTTCGGAGAACCGTCGACGACCGAACTCGGCCGGGCGGAGCAGGAGTGGCTGCACGTCGCGCATCCCGAGGCTCACCCTCCGCTCGGAGAACTAGATCGCTGAGGTTCGTTCCGTCGGAGAGGTGATAGCGCCTTCCGAAGCCGAGGACACCGATGCGGCGTACTTCGCGAATACACCCGTCGTGTAGCGGGGCGCAGGCGGGTTCCAGTCGGCCAGCCGCTTAGCGATCTCGTCATCCTCCAGGATCACCCTGAGCTCGCGTCCGTCGACGTCGATCTCGATCACGTCACCGTCCTTGAGCGCGGCGATCGGGCCCCCACGGGCGGCCTCGGGGGCGATGTGTCCGACCATCAGCCCGTAGGTCGCCCCGGAGAATCTCCCATCGGTGATCAGCGCGACCTTGTCTCCGAGGCCCTGGCCCACGATGGCCGCGGTGACTCCGAGCATCTCGCGCATCCCCGGTCCTCCGGACGGACCTTCGTAACGGATCACGATCACGTCGTCTTCGTTCAGCGTCTGCTTCTGGACGGCGTCGAAGCATGCCTCCTCAGAGTCGAACACCCTGGCGGGACCGCGATGGAACTTGCGCTCGTGACCGGAGAGCTTCACGACGCATCCTTCCGGAGACAGGTTCCCTCTGAGGATCGCCAGACCGCCGGTTGGCTTCAGCGGCGTCTCGATCGGCAGCACGACATCCTGTCCGGCCGTCTCTTGGACCGCATCGGCGACCTCTCCGATCGTGCGACCGTCGACCGTAAGGGCATCGGGGTGAAGGAGACCCGCCTTCTTCAACTCGCGCATCACGAGTGCGGAACCGCCGGCTTGGTACAGGTCGGTGGCGACGTAACGGCCGCCGGGCTTCAGGTCGGCGAGAGTGGGCGTGCGGTCGGCGATGGCTCCGAAGTCGTCGATCGAGAGCTCGATGCCTGCTTCGCGAGCGATCGCAAGGAGATGCAGGACCCCGTTCGTGGACCCTCCAGAGGCGGCTACCGAGGCGATCGCGTTCTCGATCGCATCTTTAGTGATGATCGAGGACGTTCTCCTGTCGGCTTTGACCATCTCGACGGCGAGCTTGCCTGCCTCTTCCGCGGCGGCCGGCTTCGCAGGGTCGGTAGCGGGGATCCCTGAGAGCGCGGGGGGACTGATGCCGATGAACTCGACCGCCATGGCCATCGTGTTCGCCGTGAACTGACCACCGCAGGCTCCCGCCCCGGGACAGGCCTTCCCCTCGAGGTCGTGAAGGTCTTCGGACGAGAGCGTGCCGGCCGCGTGCTGTCCGACCGCCTCGAAGACGTCCTGGATCGTCACGTCCTTGTTCCGCCATCTGCCCGGCGCTATCGATCCGTTGTAGAGAACGAGACCGGGGAGATCGAGGCGGCAGAGCGCCATGACTGCGGCGGGGATCGTCTTGTCGCACCCCACGAGGCACACGAGTCCATCGAAGAGGTGACCGCGGGTAACGAGCTCGATCGAGTCGGCGATCACCTCGCGGCTGACCAGCGACGCCCGCATCCCCTCGGTCCCCATCGAAACGCCGTCGGAGACGGCGATCGTGTTGAACTCGACCGGGGTCCCACCCGCCGCGCGGATCCCTTGTTTCACCTTCACTGCAAGCTCGCGCTGGTTCAGGTTGCAAGGCATCGTTTCGATCCACGTCGTCGCGACGCCGATCAACGGCTTGGCGAGATCCTCGTCGGTGAATCCGACGCCCTTCAACATCGCCCTCCCCGGAGCCCTGTCGGGGCCGTCGGTAAGGACGGCACTCTTCCGCTTGGAGGGATCGCTTGGGATGCTGTATGGGTCGGTCATCCCGGGACTTTACTGCGCGTCACGCCCGTAAAGCACCTTTGAGGTGCCTAGAGCGCGGCCGGCCGCACGGAAACCACCTCAAAGGTGCTTTCGGGACTACGGGCTCAGAGTTCGGCCGGTACCTTGCCGTAGCTCGATCAGGAAGACGGCCGCGAAGAACGCCGGCATGAACGCAGGGGTGAACCCGACGATGGTCTCGTTAGCCGGGCTGAAAGCCACCTTTCCTTCGCGGGTCAGGTGAGCTTCACGTGCCTTTCTCTTGGATCCCCGGATTTGAGGCCGCGGTAGGCGGAACGCTACCGTCGCGGGTGGAGGGGGTTGACTGATGGGAGGATCTGGTCGATACTTCGCCTTCACCACGCCCCTGCAGCGTCGCCGGGGTTCGTAAGCGGGCCGCCTCGGCGGGACGCAGAGCAAGACGTCGAGATGGAAGAGACACAGATGACGAACCCGAACACCAAGGCGACGATCAGCAGCTTCTTCAACGTCCTCGTACTTATTACCTAGGCGCGCCCTCCCGACCCCTGGTCGGCGAGCGTGCGCCTAACCCTCCGGTCCCCGGAGGGTTTTTTCGTTCCCGGGAATCCCGAGAGGTGGTGCCTCACACGCATATCCGCAAGAACCGAAGTACGTAAGCAGAGACCAAGAAGATCAAAGACCAAGAGGAGGAAGACCAGTGAAATTCCACATCGAGAACGGTGGCTACATCGGTACCGCGGAGTGGCAGGCCCCCGGGCAGGTCGCGCTGGAGATGGACGACGAGGGCCTCCGTGCCTGGTTCGCCCGGTATTTCTCGGCCGAGGATTCGTTCATGGCAGGCCCGGTCGAGTCGGCTGCGATGGCGATGCACCGCAGGGACGATTCCCCTCGTGCGTTCGAGCATGCGGCCTTCCGTCTGGCGGCCTACTCGTACAAGGTCCGGCGCAGCGACGAGCGCGCCGCGGCTCACGGTTAGGGGGGAGACGACATGAGGTTGGTCAGGATCCAGAAGAAGAGGACACGACGCTGATGAACGGTGCAAGCTCTCTGATCAAGTCACTCGAGGCCGCCGGTGTCGACGTGGTGTTCGGTATCCCGGGCGGAGCGATCCTCCCGGCGTACGACCCGCTGCTGGAGTCTCCGATCCGGCACGTGCTCATGCGCCACGAGCAGGGCGCCGGCCACGCCGCCTCCGGCTACGGGCACGTGACCGGCCGGCCTGGTGTCTGCATGGCGACATCCGGACCGGGTGCGACCAACCTCGTGACGCCCATCGCGGATGCCTACATGGACTCCGTTCCGATGGTTGCGATCACCGGTCAGGTCCCGCGACGGGTGATCGGCAACGACGCCTTCCAGGAGGCCGACATCACCGGTATCACCCTGCCCATCACGAAGCACAACTACAAAGTGATGGACCCCGAGGAGATCCCGGAAGCGATCGCCGAGGCGTTCCACATCGCGTCGACCGGTCGTCCGGGCCCGGTGCTGGTGGATATCCCCAAAGACGTGTTGCAGGCGGAGACCTCGTTCGCGTGGCCGGAGTCGATAAACCTGCCCGGCTACCGCCCGACGACGAAGCCCAACCGGAAGCAGATCAAGGCCGCCGCGGATCTGATCCGCCGCGCTGAGCGTCCGGTGCTGTACGTAGGAGGAGGCGTCCTGAAGGCGAGGGCCGCAGCCGAACTGATGGTGCTGGCCGAGGCGATAGGGGCCCCCGTGGTCACGACCCTGATGGCCCGCGGCGCGTTCCCCGACGACCATCCGCTCTGTCTCGGGATGCCGGGCATGCACGGGAACTACGCGGCGGTTACCGCGATGCAGCGCTCCGACCTCCTGATCACGATGTGCGCCCGCTTCGACGACCGGGTCACCGGCAACCTCGACACCTTCGCGGCGGGGGCCAAGGTCATCCACGCGGACGTCGATCCGGCCGAGATCGGTAAGAACCGGGCGGTGGACGTTCCCATCGTCGGCGATGCCAAGTCGACCATCGTCGAGCTCACCAAGGTCGTTCTGCACGACAACTCGAGCCACGGCCGCCCGGACTTCTCGTCGTGGGTGGCCGAGACCAGGGCGTGGAGCCGGGAGCACCCGATCTCCTATACGCAGTCGGAAGATGGCCCGATCAAGCCGCAGTTCGTCGTCGACACGCTCGGTCAGCTCACGGGCGGCGATGCGATCGTCGTGACCGGGGTCGGGCAACACCAGATGTGGGCGTCGCAGATCATGCCGGTCAACAAGCCGTACTCCTTCGTCACCTCCGGAGGACTGGGAACGATGGGCTACGCGGTTCCCGCGGCACTGGGAGCCAAGGTCGGCCGTCCGGACGAACGCGTCGTGGCGATCGACGGGGACGGATGTTTCCAGATGACCGCCCAGGAACTGGCGACCGCAACGATCGAGAAGATCGCGTTCACGGTCTGCATCCTGAACAACAGCCACCTCGGCATGGTGAAGCAGTGGCAGGAGCTGTTCTACGACCACCGTCTCTCGGAGGTCCACCTGCCTCAGGTTCCGGACTACGTCAAGCTGGCCGAGGCGTACGGCGGAGTCGGGCTGCGGGCGACTGATCCCTCGGAGGTCGAGGCGACCTTGGACAAGGCGCTTTCGATCGACGACCGTCCGTGCGTGATCGACTTCCGGACCGACGCCGAAGAGATGTGTTTCCCGATGGTGCCGTCGGGTGCGTCGAACGACGACCTCATCCTCGGTCCGGCCGGCCAAACGGAAGTCCACCGGGGCTTCGAGGCCGGTGCCGCTGCATTCGGGGGCCAGGGCGCATGAGCGAGTCAGGCATGAGCGGGATCACGACACACACGATCTCGGTCCTGGTCGAGAACCGCCCCGGTGCCCTGGCGCGGGTTTCCGGCCTGTTCGCCAGGCGCGGCTACAACATCGATTCGCTCGCCGTCGGAGAGACCGAGGACCGCTCGATCTCCCGGATGACGATCGTCGTCTCGGTCGACGGGAAGCCCCTCGAGCAGGTCACCAAGCAGCTCCACAAGCTCGTGAGCGTTCTTCGCATCGCCGAGCTTCCCCATGACGCATCCATAGAGCGCGAGCTGGCGCTGATAAAGGTTGGCGTCGACGCCGGGAGACGCGCCGAGGTGCTCGAGATCGTCGAGATCTTCCGCGCCAAGGTCGTCGACGTGGACGCCGGCGCACTGACGGTTGAAGCTACCGGCACCCCCGGCAAGGTCGCGGCGCTCGAGGAGCTGCTCCGGCCCTACGGGATCGTCGAGATGGCCCGCACCGGAATCGTTGCGCTGGGCCGCGGCTCGATCGGGCTCAAAGCACCGAAGCTCCGACCGGTATCGATACAAGATCGAGGATCGAGAGTCGTTTCCGCCTAGTTCGAAAGAGAGAACTCACATGCCGGCCAAGATGTATTACGAGAAGGACGCTCGGACCGACGCGCTGAAGAACAAGCGGGTGGCGGTCCTGGGATACGGAGCGCAGGGTCGCGCGCACGCGCTCAACATGAAGGACTCCGGTCTCGACGTCACGGTGGGACTCCGCAAGGACTCCAAGTCGTGGGCGCGCGCCGAGGCCGACGGCCTCGCCGTCGCAACCGTCAACGAAGCGTGCTCGGATGCTGACCTCATCGCCATGTTGGTCCCGGATCAGAACGCCGCCGACGTGTACCGTGAGTCGGTCGAGCCGAACCTGAAGCCCGGTGCCGCGCTGTTGTTCGCGCACGGGTTCAACGTCCACTTCGGTCAGATCAACGCGCCGAAGGAGAACGACGTCATCATGATCGCTCCGAAGGCCCCCGGCCCGCTCGTGCGCCGGACCTTCGAAGAGGGCAGCGGCACGCCGGCGCTGCTCGCCGTCCACCAGGATGCAACCGGCGAAGCGACCGAAACGGCGCTTGCCTACGCGCAGGCGCTGGGCTGCACGCGCGCCGGAGTCATCGAAACGACCTTCGCAGAGGAGACCGAGACGGATCTCTTCGGCGAACAAGCGGTCCTATGCGGGGGAACCTCTCGACTTATACAGGCCGGCTTCGAGACCTTGGTCGAGGCCGGCTACCAGCCCGAGATCGCCTACTTCGAGTGCCTGCACGAGTTGAAGCTGATCGTCGACCTGCTCTACGAGGGCGGGTTCACCAAGATGCGAGACGCCATCTCCGACACGGCCGAGTACGGCGACCTCACCCGAGGGAAGCAGATCATTGGACCGGAGGTTGAGGCGGCGATGCGGAGGACCCTCGAGGACATCCGCTCCGGCGCCTTCGCCAAGGAATTCGTGCTCGAGAACAAGGCCGGCGCGCCGGTTCTCCAGGCCGAGCGCCGCCGCCAGGCGGCCATGCCGATCGAGAGGGTCGGCAAACACTTAAGGGAGATGATGTCGTGGATGGACAAGGGAAAATAGAAGGAGATGTAGCCGGCAGGCCGGTAGCTGGCGTAGTCGGAGACGTACGTATCTTCGATACGACGCTGCGGGACGGGGAGCAGTCCCCGGGTATCTCGCTGAACCTCAAAGAGAAGGTCGAGATCGCCGAGCAGCTGGCTCGGTTGGGGGTCGACGTGATCGAGGCAGGTTTCCCGATCAACGGTCCCGGAGAGGTCGAGGCCGTCAAGGCGATCGCCGAGCGCGTGCGGGGCCCCATCATCACCGGGCTGGCGCGCTCGGAGGCGGCGGACATCGACATCGCGGCCGAAGCGGTGGCGGCAGCGGAGAGAGCTCGCATCCATACCTTCATCGCGACCAGCGAGATCCACATGTCCGCCAAGCTGCGGATGACGCCCGACGAGGTCCTTGCGGCCGCGGTCGGTGGCGTCGAGCGAGCCCGTCGTCATGTGGACGATGTCGAGTTCTCGACCGAAGACGGGACGCGCTCGGACCTGGAGTTCGTCGCGAAGGTCTTCAAGGCGACCGTCAGAGCGGGAGCGACCACGCTTAACTTCCCCGACACGGTCGGTTACGCGCTGCCCGAGGAGTACGGCGAGATGCTTCGATTCCTCATCGACGAGGTGGACGAGGACGTGATCTGGAGCGTCCACACTCACGATGATCTGGGATTGGCCGTAGCCAATGCGCTCGCCGGGATCGCGGCAGGGGCACGGCAGGTCGAGGTCGCCGTCAACGGGATCGGCGAGCGCGCCGGCAACTGCTCGCTCGAGGAGATCGTGATGGCCATGCGGACGCGAACGTCTGGGTCCCTCGATTCGAACGTCAACTCCCGCGAGATCGCACGCACGTCTCGCATGGTCTCGATGCTCACCGGTTATCCCGTGCCGCCGAACAAGGCGATCGTCGGTGCCAATGCATTCGCGCACGAGGCGGGCATCCACCAGCACGGCGTGATGGTTGAGCGCACCACGTACGAGATCATGGACCCGGTCGATGTTGGCCTGGAGGGTTCCAAGATCGTCCTCGGCAAGCATTCCGGCCGCCACGCGTTCAGCAAGGCACTTGAGGACCTGGGCTTCCATCTCGGCAAGGAAGACGTTCAGCATGCGTTCGCACGGTTCAAGGAGCTGGCGGATCGGAAGATCCGCATCACCGACATCGACCTCGAAGCGATCGCGGCCGATGAGATCGCCAGCGAAGCCGACGAGTTCGAGATGATCTCGCTGGCGGTGACCGGCGGCACGCACTCCGCCCCGACTGCGACGATCCGCCTCAAGCATGGAGACGAGGAGATCGACGAGTCCGCCATCGGGGACGGCATGATCGATGCCGCCTGCGGTGCGATCCAGCGCGCGACCGGAGTGACGGCGCGGCTGGAGTCGTTCAACTCCTCGAGCGTGACGGGTGGCATCGACGCGTTAGGTGACGTCACGGTGGTTCTCGTCTCCGAGGAAGGGGACGGCGAGCCAACCAGACGAGCCACCGGGCGGGGCGTGTCTACCGACGTGGTCGAGGCGTCGGCCCGGGCTTATCTCTCGGCGGTCAACCGGCTGATCCGGTTGAAGGCCCGCTCCACAGAGACGGTCGGTTAGTGGCTCCACCAGCCTGGCGGAGCCACTGATGGGCAGCACGATCACCCAGAAGATCCTGGCGCGTGCCGCCGGCCGCGATGAGGTCGGTGCGGGCGAGATCGTCACGTGCAAGGTCGACCTCGCCATGGCCAACGACGTCACCGCGCCATCGGCGGCTGACGCGTTCCGCCGGATGGGCGTCCCGGACGTATGGGACCGGAGCAAGATCGCTCTGGTCGCGTCTCACTTCGTTCCGGCGAAGGACATCGCGACCGCGAAGCTCATGACCCGGATGCGGCAGTTCGCGATGGAGTACGACATCGAACACTTCTTCGAAGTTGGCCGGGGCGGGATCGAGCACATCCTGCTTCCCGAGGAGGCTTTGACGCTTCCGGGGCAGGTCGTGATCGGCGCCGATTCACACTCCTGCACCTATGGAGCGCTCGGTTGCTTCTCGACCGGGGTCGGCTCCACCGACCTCGCCGCGGTCTGGGCTACGGGGGAGATCTGGCTCAAGGTCCCGGAGACGATGAAGATCGTCTACACGGGCGTGCCGGGCGACTGGGTGATGGGAAAAGATCTGATCCTCTCGGTCATCGGACGCATCGGTGACGACGGCGCCTCGTACATGGCGATGGAACACACCGGTGAGGGCATCCGGCATCTGTCGATGGACTCTCGTTTGACCCTCACGAATATGGCGATCGAGGCAGGGGCCAAGTCCGGGATCGTCCCGCCCGACGAGACGACGCTCGACTACGTGAGGACGAGGCAGGAGATCATGGGTCGTCCCAATGACTTCGAAGTCTTGGCCTCCGACGACGACGCTCATTTCGCCCGAGTGATCGAGGTCGACCTGAACGACGTCGAGCCGATGATCGCTCAACCGTCGCTGCCCTCGCTCTCCATACCGGTCTCGACGGTGGAGCGGCGCAAGGTCGATCAGGTATTCATCGGCTCGTGCACGAACGCTCGGATCGAGGATCTGCGGATGGCCGCCCACGTGTTGGGCGACGATCGCATCGCTCCCGGGGTGCGCCTCATGGTGATCCCGGCGACCCAGCGCGTGTGGAAGCAAGCCAACGATGAGGGATTGCTCCAGCGCTTCGCGGATGCCGGCGCGTCGGTGTCGACGCCGACGTGCGGCGCATGTCTCGGCGCCCACATGGGGGTCGTCGGACCGGGCGAGGTCTGCGTGTCGACCTCGAACCGCAACTACGTCGGCCGCATGGGCGACCCGACCGCCCAGGTCTACCTTGCGAACCCCGCCGTAGCCATGGCCGCCGCCGTGGTCGGCGAGATCGTCCACCCGGACGAGGTTAGAAACGCGCCCACGTCGCTTGACCCCGCGGTGACGGCATGAGCGCGCTCATGCCAACCGGCCCCCTGACGACGGCGAGAGCCGATCGTCTGGACGATCGGCAGGACAAACATGGGTAGAGCCTTTCGCTACGGAGACAACGTCGATACCGACGTCGTCATCCCGGCTCGCTATCTCACCACCACGGATGAGAAAGAGCTGGCGGCGCACGCACTCGAGGATCTCGATGCGACCTTCGTTGAGCGCGTCTCGGTGGGCGACATCGTGGTCGCGGGGAAGAACTTCGGCTGCGGTTCGAGCCGCGAGCACGCGCCGATCGCGATCAGAGGGACCGGCGTGGCCGGAGTCGTCGCCTCGAGCTTCGCTCGCATCTTCTTCCGCAACGCGATCAACACCGGGCTTCCGATCATCGAGTGTCCCGAGGCCGTCGCCGGAATCTCCGAGGGTGACGAAGTCACGATCGATGCAGAGGCGGGCATCGTGCGTAACGAGACGACCGGTGAGGAATTCAAGGGCGAACACCTGCCCGAGTTCGTGATGGACATCGTACGCGCCGGCGGGCTCGTCGAGTGGGTCAAGTCCAAGGGAGCCTCGTGAGGATCGCCGTGCTTCCCGGTGACGGGATCGGACCCGAGGTGATCGAGCCGGCGCTCGCCGAGCTGCCCGCTGACGCCAAGATCGTCCGGATCGACGCGGGGGCCGAGCGCTACCTGGCAACGGGCGAACTGGTGACCGATGCCGATCTCGACGCGATCCGAGACTCCGATGCCCTTCTCTTCGGAGCGATCGGCGACCCGCGGGTGCCAGACGGGGTGCTTGAGCGCGGCGTCCTCCTGCGTCTCCGCAAGGAGCTCGATCTCTACATCAACCTGCGTCCCTTTCCGGAGCTCGGGCTCACGTTCGTGCGGGAGAACTCCGAGGGTCCGTACGCGGGCGTGGGGGAGAGGAGCGGCGATCTCGCTACCGAAACCTCGATCAACACGAGGTCGGCGATCGAGCGGTGCGTGCGCTACGCCTTCACGTTCGCCGGCGAGCGGGACCAGCGGCTCCATCTGGTCCACAAGACCAACGTCATGACCTACGCGGGTGGCCTCTGGCGGGAGGTCTTCGACGAGGTAGCCGGAGAGTTCCCCGGGGTCGAGACCGGTTATGAACACGTCGATGCGGCCGCGTACCACCTCGTCACCGACCGCAGTCGCTTCCAGGTGGTTGTCACCGACAACCTCTTCGGGGACATCCTCTCGGACCTTGCCGCAGGGATCGATGGGGGCCTGGGTAAGGCGGCGAGCGCCAACCTCCATCCGGACGCGACCACGCGCCCGTCGCGGTGCGTGGGCCTGTTCGAACCGATCCACGGCTCGGCCCCCGACATCGCGGGCACCGGAACCGCCGACCCGACCGCCGCGATCAGAGCTGCTCAGATGATGCTCGGAGAACTAGAGAAAGAGAGTGCCAAAGCATGACTCCTGCTCGATATTTTGACGTTTGTGGGTACAAAGTTGTGACCGAGCGGATGCACGAGAAGCAGTCGCACTCGCAGGCGATCGTCGAGGTCCGGTTCGGGACGACGTGTGTGAGGCAATCGGCGATGGGCGTGGGTCCGGTGCACGCGCTCGACGAGGCGCTACGTGCATGTCTCTCGGGGGAGTTCCCCGAGCTTGCCGAGGTCAGGCTCTCGGATTACAAGGTCTCGATCGTTGATTCCACGGACGCCACTGCCGCCCAGGTCAGGGTGATCATCGAGGCAACCGACGGTGACTCGACCTGGGACGCCGGGTGTGTTTCCGAGAACATCATCGATGCCTCATTCGAGGCGCTCGTATCGACGTCGGTGATGGGGATCATGAAGGCGCGCGGCGGCGCGCGCAGGTCGGCCTAGGCTCAAGTCATGACACGGAAGATGGTTGCCTATCAAGGCGAAGCCGGTGCTTACTCGGAAGAGGGGGCGAACCAGCTGTTCCCGGGGGCCGAGTTGATACCGCTGAGTTCGATCAGGAAGGTGTTCGAGGCGGTCGAGGTCGGCCGAGTCGATTTCGGGCTCGTTCCGGTGGACAACTCCCAGGCGGGGAGCATCAACGAGACCTACGACCTCTTCCTGAAGCACGGACTCCATCTCGTCGGAGAGACCATCGTGCGCGTCGATCACTGTCTCCTAGCCCTTCCGGGGACGAACCTCGACGATCTCACCGAAGTCATCAGCCATCCCCAGGCCATAGCTCAATCCGAAGAGTTCCTCAGCGCCCTCGAGCTGAAGGTCAGGGCGGAGTACGACACCGCGGGATCGGCGAAGACCATCGTCGATGAGAAGCTCGGAACCACCGGTGCGATCGCCTCCAAGCGCGCGGCCGAGCTGTACGGACTCGACGTTCTCGCCGAGAAGATCCAGACCTATCCCGACAACTACACGCGCTTCGGAGCACTGTCACGCAACCCCGAAGCCCTCGAGGAACCGAACAAGTGCTCCCTGGTGTTCGGCGTGGGTCACGTTCCCGGGTGTCTCTACCGGTGCATCGGTGCATTCTCGGAGCGCCACCTGAACCTGGGCAAGATCGAGTCTCGTCCCCGAGCCGGACGGCCATGGGAGTACGTGATCTACATCGACGTCGAGGCTCCGGCCCACGTCCCGGAAGTGATCGAGGCCCTGGCCGAGATGAGCGACCACGCGACCTTCACCCGGCTGCTCGGCTCCTACTCCGGCCGTACCGCGGTCGCCCGCTAGGGGATCTCGAACTCTTCGGCGCCCAGGAGGTTCCCTTCGACGAACGGAGCGTCCTTGATCCTCACCGCCGAGCACACCCCCCCCGAGGAGTTCGAACAGAGCTACTCGTCGTGGGGACCCGTGATCGACGGAGCCTTCCAGGCTTTCGCCTCTCTGTAGAAGGGGATGGTGGCCACCGGCTGAGAGGTGTCGCGCGCTTAGGCTGATCCCCCAACCGTTCCCGCGCGATCAGAGACGTCAGGAGGACCCCCACATGGCACAGGTCGATGTGCTTCCGGAGGTGACCAAGTTCATCGAGTCCGACCCCAGGATGGTGATCGGCGGAGCCGCCGTTGCCGCCGCTTCGGGCCAGACGTTCGATGTCTACGACCCTTCGACCGGCAAGGTCATCACCCACGCTCCCAGGGGTTCGGCGGAGGACATCGACCGCGCCGTGGCGGCAGCTCGCGAGGCGTTCGAGGACGGCCGGTGGACCGGACTGCGACCGGGGAAGCGTTCCGAGATTCTGTTCAAGATAGGTGAGCTCATCAAACGCAATATCCCCGAGCTCACCCAACTCGAGTCACTCGACTCCGGGAAACCCGTGAGCATCGCAGCCGGGGAGATGTGGATGGCGAGCGAGGTCTTCCGCTACTACTCGGGATGGCCGACGAAGATCTTCGGTGAAACGAATCCCACCGCGGACGACATGTTCGTCTACTCCCTGCGCGAGCCGCTCGGTGTGTGTGGTGGGATAATCCCATGGAACTTCCCGCTCGTGATGGCGGTTTGGAAGGTCGCTCCGGCGCTCGCTTGCGGCAACACGGTCGTGCTGAAGCCCGCCGAGCAGACGCCCCTAACAGCCGTGCGACTTGCCGAGCTGTGTCTCGAAGCCGGTGTGCCCGAAGGCGTCGTCAACGTGGTGACCGGACTCGGGCCGGAGGCGGGAGCCGCGCTCGCCTCGCACATGGACGTCGACAAGGTTGCGTTCACCGGATCGACCGAGGTGGGGCGGAAGATCCTCGAAGCCTCCGCCGGGAACCTGAAACGGGTATCGCTGGAGCTCGGTGGCAAGTCACCGAACATCGTGTTCGCGGACGCCAACATGAAGCGCGCGGCGAAGGGTTCGATGATGGGGGTCTTCCTCAACTCGGGTCAGGTATGCACCGCCGGCACGCGCATCCTGGTAGAGAGCTCGGTCCACGATGACTTCGTCGCATCGCTCGTGGAGGCGACCGCAGCGATGAAGCTCGGACCGGGCCTTGACGAGACCACCGGGATGGGCCCGGTCGTCTCCCAGGAGCAGCTCGACCGGGTAACGGGCTACATCGACATCGGTAAAGGTGAGGGGGCCGAGGTCGTCACCGGTGGTGAGCGTGCTACCGATCTCGGCGACGGCTATTTCGTCCAGCCCACCGTGTTCGCCGGGGTGAAGAACGACATGCGCATCGCTCAAGAGGAGATCTTCGGACCGGTTGCCGCGGTGATCGAGGTGAAGGATGTCGAGGAGGCCATCGAGGTCGCCAACGACACGGTCTACGGGCTCGCCTCGGCCGTATGGACGACGGATCTGTCCAAAGCCCACCGCGTCGCCAAAGGGATCAAGGCCGGGACCGTCTGGATCAATACCGCCGGTCAGTACGACCCCTCGGTCTCGTTCGGCGGCTACAAGCAGTCGGGCTTCGGGCGAGAGTTGGGTGCCCACTCGATCGAGACGTACACGCAGACGAAGTCCGTCTGGGTCTCGCTCAAGTAGTAGTCACGAGATCCTGAAACCGGATAGTCCTCGAGGAGCTTCGTCGACGACCTCGACCTCCTCGACGTCCGCATGCACCGGGCCGTTCTTCGCCCAGGAGATGACCTCGAGAACCGCGTCCTCATCGCCCTCCAGGACGAGCTCGACGCGACCATCGGCGAGGTTGGTCGCGGAGCCCGCTACCCCGGCCTTCGAAGCAACCGTTCGCGCGGAGTCCCGGAAGAAGATCCCTTGCACGCGGCCCGATACGTAGACCCTCTTCCGCACCCTCAATGGGCGCCCCCCCACCGGGCGGATCACGATGGTGTCGTGCTGGGGATCAAGGGCCACGACCGCGTCGGGGAAGGCCTCCGCCACGCTCGGATCCACGAAGATCCGGACCCCGTCCCGTTCGATGATGCTTTCGCCGGTGCTCGGTCCCTCGGCGAGCTCGACCTGGACGTCCGTCCCGCCACCGAGGCCTCGGGCTGCCCGCAGCCTTACGCCGCCACGCTGCTTGTCGATGCCGCCCATCTCGAGCGACCGAGCGAGCATCAGGGCGGCCTCGTCGGTTACCTCTAAACCCATGTTCCTCCTGTGCTCCTCGTTCCTCCTATGCTTTCTTAGGAAACCAAGCGTACGCGACGAGACGACGGAGAGGAGACGGGATGGACGACAACGTGAGGGCGTTCCTCGAGAATAATCACGGCGCCGTCCAGACCACTCTGGCCGAGGACGGCACGCCGCACGTGGCGAGGATCGGGGTCGGCCTCGTAGGCGGCAAGCTCTGGAGCTCGGCGACCCAGGACCGGGTCAGGACGGGGCATCTCCGCCGGGATCCTCGCTCGACCCTCTGCGTGCTGGCGGAATCGCCGTGGCAGTGGCTCGGTATCGAGGCGATCGTGAAGATCCTCGAGGACGATCCGGTCGAGGACAACCTCAGGCTCTACCGGGTGCTCGCCGGGGAGCCCGAAGACCTCGAGGAGTACAGGGCCGCTATGGTCACGGAGAAGCGCATCATCTACGAGTTCGATATAGGTCGTACGTACGGCCAATTTTGAGTCGTTGGTTTCCCCGGTGACCCCGTCCGCCCCTCAAGCCCGCCTCGTCCGAGGCCGATACTCGGGATGTTGGCAATCGATGACATCTAGGGCAGGGGACGGATGGGTCTCAGCGTGCCTGGGGAGGGGCAGACCTCCTCGATCTCCGCAACCGAGGAACCTCGGGGAGCGCTCGAGCGCTCCCTGGTCGACTCGTACCGGAAATTAGCTCGCCTCTTCGGCCACCTTCTCTCCGAACAGAGCCTCGATTCCCTCCTCGATGAGGTTGCCGGCGCCCTCGCGGGGCTCGTTCCCTACGACTCCCTGACGATCTATCAAGCGGACGAAACGACCCGCATCCTCACGCCCGTCCACGCTGAAGACCAGTGGGCAGAGGAGGTCCTCGCCAGCTCGATGCCCTTCGGTCACGGCATCACCGGCTGGGCGGTGGAACACCGCGAGCCGGTGTTGACCAACGCCGCGCACCTCGATCCCCGCGCGCAGGTGGTCCCGGGCACGCCGATCGAACCGGAGGCCTTGATCACGGTCCCGTTGATCTCACGGGAGAAGATCAAGGGCGCGCTGAACCTCTACCGCATCGGAGAGCATGCCCACTTCACCTCGATCGAACTGGAGCTGGCGCGTAGTTTCGCCGACGCGGCCGCGCTCGCGATCGACAATGCGGAGATCCGCGCTGCACTCGAGCACCAGGCTCAGACCGATGCACTCACCGGCCTC
>JAENWQ010000122.1 GCA_016649855.1 Actinomycetota bacterium
ATCTGGATCGTGCCAGACATGCCCAAGACCCGGTCGGGCAAGATCATGCGGCGGGTTATCGCTGCCATCTCCAACTTCTCCGACATCGGGGACGTTATGACGTTGGCCAACCCCGAGATTGTCGAGGACATTCGCCAACACGTCCACACCGAAAAGGTGGCCCGTGGGGAGGTTCCGCGCGAGCTTTCACCGGAAGAGCTTGATGACATCAAGAAGTTCGGTGCTGAGTAGCCAGGCCCGAGCCGACGTCAGAAGGACGACTCACTAGGAGGAGGCCAACGGAGGAGGGGTAGCTAAGACTGCGCTCCGCCTCCAGACCAAGCCCCTGCGCGCGACGCTAGCAGGATCTTCCCGGGGGCGGCGCTCCCGGCCCTGGTGCCGGTGATTCTCCGGGCGGCGGGGGAGGTTCGACGCCGGTCCCGGTAGCCACGATCCCTAAGATGGTGAGCTTCCGATTGATGCTCTTGAGGTGACGGATCGAGCGTCCTTGGCTCTGGTTCACCCCCGCGAGGATGCTTGTGATCCGGTCGATCACGACCGGTCCGCCGGACGATGCCGCGATCAGACCGCGCAGACGGCGCCCGACACATGAGACGTATGGATCGAGAGCATCGATGTCGCCGACCAGGCGGGAGAGCTGCTCCAGTTGGTCGGCAACCGTGTCGTTGAGTTGGTCGACGCGGACCGCCGAGGTATCGAGCGCGTCGGCGAGGATCTCAAAGGCGTCGGCCTGCTGCTGAGTGAGGTCCGCAACCCGCGGCAGGTCTTCGACGCCCTCGGCAGCGGATGCTGTGCGCTCCGGGGCTTCCTCGGAGGTCTCGGCGAGCCGGGCCGATGCTTCGGTGGTCCGTTCGAGCGCGTTCATGAAGCCGGAACCTGTCAGGAACAGGGCCGCGATCAACGGAGCGACGAACCATCTCATGGCGTTATCTCCGCGTAGGCGTTCGCTTTTCGGTTGAGCTCGCGGCTCTGGGCGACCACGACCTCGAAACGTTCCGACAGGGCCGTCAGCGTCGCGTCGAGCCTCCCCGCAGCGGCCGCGGACGACTCGGCGGTGGCTCCCGAGGCGGTTGCGAACTTCGATACACGCGTGAGGCCGGCTACGAGCTCGTCGAGGGCGCTCCGGATCCTCTTGATCACCGCGGTGAGTTGTCGGGAACTGCGGACGTTCGTGTCGGTGGCGTGCTCGATCTTCGATTGGGTGGCGACCATCCTTCTGCTCGAGTTGAGTTGCGACTTCACGCTCTCGGCGATCCCTGCCAGGGCCTCGGTATCTTCGGCCGCGCTCTCGGTGTTCCTCGCCGCGGCCCGCGCGTTATCGGCGGCCTCGGCGGTCCTCCCCGCGAGGTCCGACAGGGACAACGGGATGCCGCCGCCGATAGCGACGCCCCCGGCGAGGAACAGAACGGTCAGGAGCGCGGACGCCACCTTCATCGATGTGCCCGTCGCGGCGATCTTCATGGCGCACCCGGTCCGAGCTTGTCGTCGAGCTCGGCGAGCTCGACCGCGATCAACACCGCGAGGCGACTGGAGACCGTGAGCGCGTCATCGAGGGCGCCGAGGTCTGAGAACGTGGAGCGCGCGGCTCCGACCGCTCCGCCGAGGGTGCGCCCGATCAGTTCGAGCTCCGATCTCGATGCGTCCGCGGTCGCTTGGGCGGCCTCGCTCCTCTGCTGGAGACGGACGATGATGCCCTCGACATCGGTGAGCATGGCGTCGATCTCGGAGCGGAGCTCGATCGAGTAGGTGAGGGAGTCGAGAACGGCGCGGTAGTCGGCGATGACTTCTCCACCCGGGCCACCCTCTTCGACCTCGCGGCCGCCAAGCATCTGCGCCTTCTCGAGGTTTCCGGCCGCTTCACTCTGGAATCCCCAGGCGCCGCCCATCATCACAACGGAAGCGACGAGCAAACCCAGGGAGACGACCTTGAGACGCGGGCTCACGGGAGCCCCGGCAACTGGCTCAAGGGGAAGGTGGCGTTAGTCTCCCGAAGCGCCGCGAGGATCCGCCTCAGGGCCCGGTTGGTGCTGCTCGAGTAATCCCGGGCCGCGCTTTGGTATCCGGAGATCGCACCCAGGACCTGTGCCGCGACCTCGGTCTGGCGTCGGGCGAAGCGCGCCCCGCGCAGCCCCGTCCGTGCCGAGGCGGCGATCACGTCCGCGGTTCTGGTCGTCGGACGAAGGAGCTTGACGATGCGGCGGGTAACGAGCGAGACGCGCTCGGCCGCCTCGTTGGCCCCGGTCGCCCCGATCAGAGCATCCTTGATGTCCGCATCACCGAGTGCTTCCTGTGCCCGGGCCACATGCTGACGTGCGGAGTAGAGGCGCACCTGGCCCTCGAGCGTGGTGCGCGCCTGTGACCGCACCTGGTACGACGCGACCACTGCGACCGCGGACCCGAGGGCGAGCACCGCGCACAGGGCGACGACGGCCCAGGACGCGAGTTTGTTCGTCACTGGGAAAACGCCTTCTGCGAGTCTTCGGCGAGCCGGGCCCCATACCGGGCCGCTGTGTCGACCTTTGCCGAAGCCGCCGCGGCGCGCGCCGCGTGATCGCGGAGTTCCTGAAGTGCTGCGACCGTTCGTCTCAGGATCCTGACTTGCTCCTTGCTCAGCCTCGCGAGGTCGCTCGTCGTCTCCTGCGTGCCAGCGAGCGCGCCGGTGCTCGCGGCGAGAGCCTCCAGCTGTTCTTCGAGGAGGACGGCCAGACGCTTGAGAGAATCCCGCTGCTTGTCGGTGAGGGAGCGGATCTCTTCGGTGTCGCCCGGGAGCGATGCGCCCTCGGCGAGGTTCTCGGCGATCCGCTCGAGGTTGGCGGTGATCGTGGCGGATCGATCGCCGGCCGCTTCGGACGCCTCGGTGAGTCGCTCGAGGTCCCGGGGCGGCTCGGGTCCTCCGAGGGCGAGGAATATCCCGGTCCCGGCGATGAGCGCCGCCAGGGCGGCTATGAGTATCCGTTTGGTCACGTGTTCTCCGTCTTGGTCTGTGCCTTAGGGTTTCTCCGTAGTCGCCGTCTTTCCCCGGAGGACCGATCTTGGGTTCCACCCACCACCCCATATTCGCCCGGGTTTACACGCGCCTGAGCAAAGCCGATCTCGCCCGTGGAGGGGCGGAACACAGGGTCGGGCTGCTCGAGGGGCTCTCGGGCCGCGTGATCGAGGTCGGTTGCGGCCACGGACCCAACTTCGCTTTCTACCCTTCGACGGTTACCGAGCTCGTGGCGGTGGAGCCCGAGCCCTACCTCAGGGCCGCCGCGATGGAGGCGGCCGCGCGGTCGCCGATCGACATCACGGTGGTCGAGGGGACCGCGGAATGTCTTCCGGGAGCGGACTACGACGCGGGGATCGCGTCGTTGGTGCTCTGCTCGGTACCGGACCAGGACGCCGCACTGGCCGAGCTCTCCCGCGTGATCAAACCGGAAGGAGAACTCCGCTACTACGAGCACGTCGTCGCCGAGGACGAGCGCCTCGCCCGTATACAGAGGGTCCTCGACCGAACCATCTGGCCGACCGTCGGAGGCGGTTGTCACTGCTCGCGCGACACGACGGCTGCGATCGAACGAGCTGGCTTCGTGCGCGAGCGTCATGAGAGCTTCATGTTCACGAGCTGCCGGCTCGACCGGATGGTCGCTCCGCACATCATCGGCCGTGCACGACGCCCGACTACTCCGTGAGGGCTTGCTCGCGCACGCCGTAGGGATAGAAGTAGTGGAGGTACGGTTCCGGGTCGCCGTCCCAGTCGTAGGCGCGGATCTGGTCCGGGCTGCGTCTACCCGATAGAGCGCGGAAGAACTCGAAGCGACTCGCCCTCACGGTGGCTGCGGGCCCTCCGTCGCCGGCCACGGAGGTCTTGGTGCCGAAGTCGAAGGCGAGGGGAGCCAGGCCCCCGGCCCCGAGTCGGAATCCCATGGTCGCGATGTAGCCCGATGCTCCGAGCTTCACCGGCACGCCGTCGCGACCGCGCTGGATCCCGAGGGCGCCGTAGATGTCCTGTTGGTGTACGCCGATGTCCGTGATGAGCACGCGGTCGGCGAACATCGGCATCGCGTCCGGCCACGGCGTCTCGCCTCGCATCATGGCCTCCACCGGTCCAGCACCTGGGGCTCCCCGAAGGCGGCGAAGAACGCACTCGGGAAGTCCGATGCCACGGTGCACACCGCGTCTCCGGTGAGGTGAGCGACCACATCCCGGATCGTCCACCCGGAGGTTGCAGGGACGTCCTTGAGGCGCTCGTCTTCCGGCAGGGACAGGACCAGCTCGCAGAGCTCTCTGCGGGTGCCGCGGTAGACATCTCCTAGGTCTGCCATCATGAGAACCCTAGCCGTTCTACTCCGCCTCCCCCTCTCTAAGGAGAACCAGATGAGCGTTGCCGCACCGTTCCTTCAGCAGGCCCAGGGACTCACGGATCTCGAAGACTGGGGAGCACTGGACGAAGCCACCGGTCCCGAGATGCAGACCTCCGGGGTCAGCCTGTGGAAGGGCGAGGGCGATCAGAGCGCAGGGGTGTGGGAGTGCACCGCGGGACCGTCGCACTGGACCCTCGAGACGAACGAGTTCGTCTACGTCATGTCGGGAAGCATGACCGTCACCCCCGACGGCGACGGCGAACCGGTCACGCTCAAAGCGGGGGACACGATCTTGATCCCCAAGGGCTGGTCGGGAGCGTGGGATATCCACGAGACGATCCGCAAGCTCTACGTCATCTTCTAGGAGCGCGTTCTACATCCTGAAGAACAGGCCCCCGAAGCGGTGCGCCATGTCGAGGTCGCCGTATGCGGTTCCGGCTCGTACCCGGCCGAACGCGGTGAGTACGAGGCTCGCCGAGTCGAACTCGAGCCGGACCGGCAGGTCGTCGATGTCGCCTGGTTCGTAGGCGAGACCATCGGCGTTGCACGTCACCCGGAAGTTCCCCGCGTTGCGGCCGCTGACTTTGATGCCGACCTGGAGGTCGTCGTCCCCTCGCTTGGACGGGTCGCAGGTTGCCTGCCACACCACGAACATGAACGGGACGAGCAGATCGGCGACATCGGCGCTCAGGAAATGCTCCATGCTGAGCCCCTCGCGGATGTCCCAACTGTGTACGCCGTAGTCCATCAACTGTCCGACGGGGTAGAACCACGCCGGAAGAGGACCCATGTACCCGTGGGTCACGATCAGATTGCCCCACTCGTCTTCGGTCAGGTCTTCGAACATCTTCATGGCGGTGTCGAAGGCGGCGTGAGCCCGGGCAAGCAGTTCCTCGCGCGGAAGGTCGCGGTGGACCGACGAGCGCTCATCGGCCTTCAGCGACATCTGGTTGAGACCGGAGATCGCATCGGGCGTTCCGCCCTCGCGGGTGACCTTGAAGCGCTCGAGGTAGCCCTCGGTGGTGTCGACGAGGTGCCCGACGAGGTCACGGACCTGCCAGTGCCCCGAGGCGGTGGGGGACTCCCAGTTCTCGGGGACCTCGGCGAGCTCGTAGAACCCTGCTGCTTGCTCCTTGACCACGCGAAGGATCGTGTCCCGGCCTGCCCAGGTCGTTGCGTCCCACTTGCCGGCCTCTGTGTCGGTCGGTGCGGTCATGTTTCCCCCTGTTGTCACGGTGGCTCACCCCGGCCACCTCCGTTGGGAACATTCTTCCACGGGTTATAGTTACTTACAAATGGTAAGTATGCCCGAGTGAGAGGCTAGGACTCATGAAGCTGGAAGGGATCCATCACATCACGGCGATCACAGGGGACGCCCCGCAGAACGTGCGTTTCTACGTGGGGACGCTGGGCCTGAGGTTGGTGAAGAAGTCGGTCAACCAGGATGTCCCGAACATCTATCACCTCTTCTATGCGGATGAAGAGGGAGGCGCCGGCTCCGACATCACGTTCTTCGAGTATCCGGGCGCCAGTAAGGGGCGCGCCGGCGCCGGGATGGTGCACCGCATCGTCTGGCGGGTCGGCTCCGAGGAGTCCCTCGATTTCTGGACCACGCGCCTCGCCGAGGCCGGCGTTGCCACCGAGCGGGACGGCGGATCGCTCCGCTTCTCCGATCCGGAGGGCCTCGACCTCGAACTGAGGGTCGTGGAGACGACCGACGAGCCGCTGATGGCGAAGCACCCTGAGATCCCCGAGGCCCACGCGCTCCAGGGCTTCGACGGCGCCTATGCCTATACGGACGACCCGGCCAAGAGCGCGCCGCTGCTCGAGTCGACCATGAACTTCGAGCGCGAGTCGGACTCATCGTGGACCGTCCGGGGTGAGCAGCGCGGGAGCTTCTTCGTCTACGACGAAGCACCAGATGCGCCCGGGATCGAGGGGGCGGGGACCGTCCATCACATCGCCTGGTCTTCTCCCATGGAGGATCACTCCCCGTGGCGCGACCGCGTCGCAGCGGCCGGGATGCACGTGACCCCGGTGATCGACCGCTTCTACTTCAAGTCGATCTACTTCCGGGAGCCATCGGGCGTCCTGTTCGAGATCGCCAGCATGGGGCCCGGCTTCGCGGTCGACGAGCCCCTCGAGCACCTCGGCGAGAAGATCGCACTTCCGCCGAACTTCGAGCACCTGCGCGACCAGGTCGAGAAGGAGCTCACCCCGTTGCCAGATCCCCGAGCCGAGGCGCGCGCGACGTGAGTAGCCCGACGAGCCCGCGCGCCTCCTTCTGCCCCCACTTCCAGAAGGCGATCGAGCTGGTCGGGAAGCGGTGGAGCGGAACGATCCTGCGCGCGCTGATGGACGGGCCCCGCCGGTTCTCGGAGATGTCGGCGCATGTGACCGAGGTATCGGACCGGTCGCTGTCGATGCGACTCAAGGAACTCGAAGCCGAGGGACTGGTGACACGCCGGGTCGAGCCGACATCTCCAGTGAGCGTCAGCTACGAGCTCACGGACAAGGGCCGCGACCTCGAGCGCGCGATCGCCGAGGTCGAGCAGTGGGCCCACGATTGGGTCGCCCCCGACGCCCCGGCAGTGCGAGCCAAGGGCGCTTGAGCCGTCGGTGACGGGTTTCCTCACGATCCCCGAACTCTTCGAAGCGACGGTCGAGCGTTCGGCGTCCAAGACGTGGCTCAGGTACGAGGACTCGACCTACTCCTACGAGGAGTCGCTGGACCGCATCGTCTCCATAGGGGCTGCGCTGGCCGATCTCGGGGTTGAGCGTGGAACGCGCGTGCTCGCAACGACGCGCAACTCTCCCGACTATCTCTTCACGTGGCTCGCCGTCGTACGGCTCGGTGCGACCTTCGTTCCGGTCAACCCCAAGAGCACGGCCGGGGAACTGGCAGGCCTCGCGGGCCAGGTCGAGCCTCCGGTCGTGGTGACCGACGCGGGCTTGAGCGACGTCGTCGACGAGGCCCTGCGCGAGGCCGCACCGGAGGCCCGGGTGGTCTTCGCGGAAGATCTAATGAAAGCACCTTCTGTCTCGGCCCCTCCGCCGGCCGCCCGCGAAGACGACGTCGCGGTGATGATCCCGACCTCGGGGACCACCGGACGTTCCAAGCTCGTGATGCAGACGCAGCGCGCCTACGCGATGGCGGGGGAGGGGTTCCCCTGGTGGATGGAGCTCACCGAGGACGACCGCTTGATGACCTCCTTGCCGCTGTTCCACATCAACGCTCCCGCGTACTCGACCCTGGGCTCGGTCGCCGCGGGGGCCGGTCTCGTCTTGCTTCCACGCTTCTCGGCGAGCACGTTCCTCGACTCTGCCCGGAAGTACGGGGCCACCGAGTTCAACGCTATCGGCGCCATGATCGAGATCCTGATGCGTCAGCCCGAGAAGGATGACGACGCCGAGACCCCGCTGCGCCTCTGTTACACCGGCCCGGCCCCTCCCAAGGAGCGCCACCTCGAGATCGAACGTCGCTTCGGACTCAAGATCGTGTCCGGCTACGCGCTGTCCGAGACCCCGTACGCGACGATCTGGAAGAGGGGAACA
>JAENWQ010000040.1 GCA_016649855.1 Actinomycetota bacterium
GGCGATCCTTCCCCAGAGCCCGGTGAACCGCCGCCCGGGCGACCGCAGTCCCGGTAACGAGCCGAAGGTGGATAACCCCCGCTGGCGGGCCTGACCCCTCGCCGGTCGAGATCACCAGGCGTCGAAGTTTCCGGATGCCCGTAGGCTGGTTGCGATGATCGATACCGAGAAGGCGCTTATGCGGGTCATGTCTTCGAGCGACGAATGGCAATCGTGGCGCGCCCTCCGCCTCGCCGGGGATGACCTCGCCCCGATGCCCCAGATCCCGTACCAGGATGACGTCGGAGGATTCTTCGGACCCACGGGTCGACCGTCGCCGGGCGGCGCGGGGGAGGGGCTCTGCCACCTGAAGATCCTCGGTCTCGCATCGTCCGCGCCCGCGGTCATCGCCGCCGATTGGCTGCTGGAGATGCGCACGCCGGCCGAGGCGTGGCTCGACAGACCGGATGAGGTTCCGGGATACCTTGACGATCCGAGCATCGCCCGGGTGTGGGCGACCGCGTCGGCCGCCTGCGGTCTCCTGGCGGTCGGGAGAGATCCCGGTCCCCGGGCGATCGGTCTGCTCCGGGGCGAGGCCGATGCCGGCGGGCGTTTCACCGGCGGCGCGTATCCGACGTTCGCGGCATCCGCCGTTTACTGGATGGTCGAAGGGCCCAAGACCGAGATGGCGGAGTGGGGTTTGCGGTGGGTCAGGGAGAACGAGGAGTCGTGGTGGGGGCCCTGGGAGCGCGCGACCGCACTGACCTTCTTTGGGGCCGCCGGAATCCCGGTCGAACATGCGACGGTCGACCTGCTCCTCGACGGTCTCCTCAGCGCTCTCCCGGAGGAGGGTCACGAGGACCTCGGTTTGACGCTAAGAGCGTTGGAGCTCGCGCGCCACTTCGACTCTGCATGACCCCGCGATCCAGGGGATTCATCTGGTAACCTGTCAAGGCAGATGAGTAGTTACAGTGAGGGAGGACCGTGAGCAAGTTCCCAGGAGATCTTCGGATCGTCGGTGAGTTCGTGAATACTCGTGAGATCCAACCGGACCTCGACGATTGGGCGACCCCCGAGCAGCTCCGCGCCTGGTTGGTGGACCACGGGCTCATCGAGCAAGACGCCCAGGTCGGGCCTTCGGAGTTGTCCCGTGCCGACGGCGTGCGCGAGGCGCTCAGGGTGCTCGCCCTATCCAACAACGGCGCCGACGTCGATGTGAGGGCCGCCACCGGGACCCTCAACGATGTCGCAGGAGCCATCGGATTCCACCTTCGGTTCTCGACCGAGGGTGCGGACCTCGCTCCGACGGGCGCTGGGTTCGAGCGAGCCCTCGGGCGCGTTGTCGCCATCGTGGCCGAGGCCATGACCACCGGTACCTGGGATCGTTTCAAGACCTGTGCGAACGACGAGTGCCAGTGGGTCTTCTACGACAACGCGCGGAACCATTCCCGCAGATGGTGCTCGATGGAAGTGTGTGGCAACCGGGTCAAGGCGCGCTCCTTCCGGGAACGCCAGTCGCACGCTCCATGACCTGGAGCGTCGAGATCTCTCTCGTGGGGGCCGGGGGCGAACCCGTCGACCTGAAGCGCACCCTGATGTCGCATGGGGTCGGCGATCTGCCCCCGTCGTTCATCGACGAAGAGCGACCGGCTCTCGTCACGACCCTCGAGCTGGCTCCCGGCCGGGCCCGGACGGTCACGGTTGACGCGGGGACTCGCGGCACCGCACGCGTGACCACCACGGGTCGCAGGCCGCCGGCCGCAGATGCCGCCTCGATCGAGGCGTGCATCTCCCACATCCTTCGGCTCGACCAGGATCTGTCGGCGTTCTACGAGCTTGCGGCGACGGATCCGCAGCTGTCCTGGGTCCTGACCGGGGCGGGGCGCATGACGCGCAGTGCCACGGTGTTTGAGGACGTGGTCAAGACGATCTGTACGACTAACTGCGCGTGGTCTGCGACGGTGAGGATGGTGAGCGCCCTGGTGGCGCACCTCGGCACCGCGGCTCCGGACGCTCCGGCCGAGGGTCCCAAAGGTAGGGCCTTCCCCACGCCTGAGGAGATGGGATCGGAAGGCGAGTCGTTCTACCGGGACGTCGTCCGCGCCGGGTACCGGGGTCCCTATCTGATGTCGCTCGCCGAGTCGGTGTCCACCGGTGCGATCGATCTCGAGGCCTTGGGTCGCGCTACGCCCGAGGAGCTGCCCGATGACGAGCTCGAGATTATCCTGCTGGGTCTTCCGGGGGTTGGGCCGTACGCGGCGGCGCACATCATGATGATGCTGGGCCGCTATTCGCGACTGATCCTCGACTCTTGGACACGCCCCACTTTCCTTGCGCGCTCGGGCATGAAGCGAGCGAAGGATTCGACCATCATCCGGCGCTTCAAGTCCTACGGTCTCTACTCGGGGCTCGCCTTCTGGCTCTATCTGACGGAGTCGTGGGTGGAGGACTAGCTCGGATCTTCCGTGGGGCCTCAACGCGTCGCTCCTTCCGGCCGATACTCCCTATATGGATAGGCGTAGCCCCATCGCGGAGACGGATGCTCCCGTCGAGGCGCGCCCGTTGAACATCGACCTGATGAAGCTGGTCTTCAAGGTCGGGGTCGTTGTGGTGGTGCTCATCTTCGTCCTTGCGTTCTTCACCAAGGGCGACCGCCGCTGCGATCAGTGGCGCTCAGCCGTTGATGCTCACCTGGCATCTTCGGGGGACAATCTGACCAAAACGAGCGTTGAGGTCCAGCGCGCCCAGGAGCGGAAGCTGTACGAGTTGGGGGTCCTGTGGAACGAGGGCCAGCTGGTTCGGAAGCCCCCCGGGTGCGAGCCAACCCTGAGCGGCTGACCCCGATCCTCTGGAAAACTCTGCCACATCGCCCGGAGTGCGCCCATTAGGGCGATTCATACACGTAGCATTCGCCGCCCGGCGACGATTCAATAGGGGTTCGAGGCCCGATCCCTGGGCCGCCCACGTGGGGAGTGGATCACCGGGTGTCGGACGGCACTGGCAGGCGCACGATAGCTCTGAGTTTCGAAGATGGCCCTGATCCGGTCTGGACCCGGCGCGTCCTGGCGGCGCTCCAGGGGGCGGGGGCCCGAGCGACGTTCTTCGTGACTACTCCCCGCGCCGTGGTGTGGCCGGAGATCGTGGGGCGGATCCTCGCCGGAGGCCACGAGATCGGCCTGCACTGCGGTCGGCATCTGAACCATCTGGACTCGACCGAGGCGGCTATACAAGCGGACGGGGAGATCGCTCTCAAGATCCTCAAGTCGCAGGGGATCGAGCCTGCGCTGTGGCTGCCCCCATGCGGAACCATCGCTCCCTTCAGTGGGGACGTTGCTCGCCGGTTGGGGTTGAGGCTCGCCGCATGGACGATCGACCCGGCAGACGCGACCGGTTCGCCCCAGGACGTCCTCGACTCCGTCGCGGCCCGTCTGCAACCCGGTTCGATAGTCAGGCTTCATGACGGCTTCGACGAGTCCGCCGTCGACGACGAGCCGTGCAGGTTCTCCCTTGAGATGATCGCCCGCCTGGTGGAGCGGGCGAGGAACCTCGGCTACGAGACTGTGCCGGTGTCCGAGATCGGTCCCCGGACACTGGATCTTCTCGCCGAGGCGCCGGCGGCCGGACACCCTGCCGCTCCGTTCCCGTCGTAGAGCGTCCGGCCCCAACCGGTCTGCGATTATCTATGTCGGATGCTGACGAATCTGGACATCGCCGAGCTGCTCGCGTCGGCAGGTGATTCCGCCGACGAGCACCGGCGCCGCGCCTACCAGCGCGCTGCGGGGGCCGCGCTTGCGTGGCCCGATGAGGTCGGGGACCTCCTGGAGGATGGGATCCCCCTCTCGTCGCTGCCCCAGATAGGTGATCGTCTCGCATCACGGATCACTCCGGGGGCCAGCCTGTACCGCGCGGGATGGACACCGGCGCGATGAAACGGCAGCACGAAGAGATCGACGCGCTGAACAAGACGATGGGCGGCGATGGATTCCGTGTCGTGAAAGGCATCGAGATGAACCTTGACCCTGCCGGAGCCGGGGACGTCGAACTCGGGGTGTTGGACGATTTCGAGTTGGTCCTGGGATCGCGCATCCGACGGCCCGGAGATACAACCGGCGCAAGGGCCTCGACGCGGACTGGACCGCGGTCTTCAAGGCCGCGGTCGAGGCGGGGACCGCCCTGGAGATCGATTCGCATCCCCACCGAGGAGATCTCCCGATCGGATTGGCTCGGCTCGCGGCCCAAGAAGGAGTCACGTTCTCGATCGGGAGTGATGCGCACGTTCCGGCCGAGCTGCGGTTCATCGACGTTTCTCTGGCTATCGCATTGGAGGCCGGTGTGGATCCGGAACGCATCCTGATCTTCCAGGGGGTCGAGCAAGTACTGGCGTGGAGCGACCGCTAGCGAAGGTCGATCTCGGCCCACACCATCGTGCCGTCGGACCGGATAACACCCCACCGATCCGATAGGGCCTGGACGAGGAAGAGGCCACGCCCAGAAGTTTGGTCTACGGGCGGTGGGCTGACTTGGGGGTCGAAGCCCGGTCCCTGATCGGTGACCTCGACGCGCAGGACATCGGCGGTGGTCTTCACCTTCAGTCCGATCCCGGTCTTCAAGGCGCCCGCGTGCCGCAGGCTGTTGGTGACCATCTCGTTGACAAGCAGACGCAGATCTTCGAGTCGCCTCGACCCGAGGAGGCTGTGGAAGGGTTCGAGCTTTCGGCGCGCTTCGGCGGCGACAGTGAGGCTGCCGGTGAGGCGTTCGTCTATCTGAGGTGGGAGATCTGACACTGAACTCTCGATCGGGGGCACCTCCTCGTCTGTCACCCCAAACATTTATCCCTTTGGACCCCTTAGGGAACCTACTGATTTCTACGTATGGGTCCCCTGGAGGCACTTTGGGCCTCCCTAGAGACCCTTCCCCAGATTCAGGGGGAGGAAACCGGGCAGATGGCACGAATCACTACGGGGAAGATTCGATCGCTATCGGTGGCCACCCTTCTTCCCACGACCCCGGCGGTTGCCGCCCCCACCCAGTACGTGACGATCAGCGACGGAACCTCGATCGCCATCAACATGCAGATGCCCGAGGACTACGTCGAGGGGAAGAGCTACCCCACGATCTTCGAGATGTCGGGCTACGACGGGGGCTCGTCCGACGGAACCACGCCCTTCGGCCTGGTCGGGGATGGCAGCCGGGGGATCACCGCGCCTTACGAGAAGGACTACATCACGATCCACGCGTCTGTACGGGGCACGGGCTGCTCGTCGGGAGAGTTCGACCTCTTCTCTTGGCGCAGCGCGCTCGACGGCCGCGAGGTCGTCGAGCGGATCGCCGATCAGCCGTGGTCCAACGGGAAGGTTGGGATCTACGGCCATTCCTACGGGGGTATCACGGGAACGATGATCGCTGCGACGCGGCCCCCGCATCTCACTGCGGTCACGGTCTCGGGCCTGATCGATGACATGTACCGGGGCATGGTCTACCCCGGCGGCGTCAGCAACTACGGCTTCCCGTTGTTGTGGACCGGCCTCATCCGCAACATCTACGACGTGGGAGGCGGTACCTACCCGGGCCTCGCGGCCGGCGATCCACAGTGTGCCGCGAATGTCGCGACGCACCGGCGCGTGGTGGTGAACGACCCGATCATCCAAGGCCTGGCCGACACCGACAACACCTGGTTCCAGTCGCGCTCGTTGATCAACTACGTCGAACGGATCGAGGTTCCGGTGCACATCTCGGGAGCGAACCAGGATGAGCAGACCGGCCCCCGCGGCCCCTATCACCTGTGGGAGGCGCTTCAGGGGGTACCGAAGCGGCTCATGATGTCGAACGGCGATCACGGGACGCAGACCAACCCTGAGTTCCAGGCCGACCGCCTCGCCTGGATGGACCACTGGATCCGGGGCGAGGACAACGGATTCGGCAGCTGGAAGCCTGGTCGTAAGCGAACGCCCACGAGCGTCGTTTCTCTGTTCGAGACGCAGGGCGGGCAGTCAGGTGGAAAGCCCCCGCGAGTCGTGGAGCTTTCAGGCAGGTGACGAGCTCGGCCCACCGCTCACGACCGAGGATGGTCCCGACGAGCTCACCTACACCTCGGCGGCCTTCGATGAACCAACCGCGCTATCCGGGCCGATCACCGCAACCATCTTCTCGTCCGCTACCGCGACCGACACCGAGTTCTTCGTGCAACTGATCGACGAGGGCCCAGACGGGTCGCGCCAGTACCTTCAGCGCGGGATGTTGAGAGCCAGCCACCGCGCGATCGACCGTGGGCTGTCCGACAAGCTTGCAGGTGGGACGATCTACCGGCCCTACCGGCCGCACACGAACCCGATAGACATCACCCCCCTCGAGATCAACGAGTACCTCATCGAGGTCTTTCCGCTCACGTGGGTGTTTCGGCCCGGGCACCGGCTTGTGGTGAAGATCCACACCCCGCCCCTGGTCGACAGCTTCTATGCGTACGTGCCGAAGCGGCTGCCGGGGATCAACACGATCTATCACGATGCCAAGCACCCCTCTCATCTGATGCTTCCCTTCGTGCCGGTCGAGGCGAACGACCTCGGACCAGAGCCGGGACCGTGCTCCCTGGACGCGGTCCGCTGCGTGCCGTAGAAATGCCCTAGTTACGGTTGGGGGAGCCGGGCGTTATGCCCGGCTTCTTCGCGTTCTGTTCGAGAAGTTCATCCAGATGACGGACAGCCGACAGCCCGGAAGACGTCCCGTTCTGTAACCTCTGCTGGTACAGGCGGTTGACTAGGAAGGTTTCTCGCATGCTGAAACGCTTGGCGCAATGGAGCTACCGAAGAAGGTGGACCATGGTGGGGATCTGGGTGCTGGCCCTGATCGTCTCCATAGCCCTGGCTTCTTCTCTGGGTGGCGAGTATTCGCAGGACTTCTCCCTCCCCGGGACCGAATCTCAAACCGCCTATGACCTGTTGACCGACAAGTTCCCTCAGGCCTCGGGAGACACGCTCGATGTCGTCTTCGAAGCCGAGCAGGGGGTCGAGGATCCCGAGGTCCAGGGGACCGTCGAGGCCGCGCTGGCAGAGATCGAGAAGGTCGACCACGTCGAAAGCGTCGTGAGTCCGTACACGGAGTTGGGGGGGCAACAGATCTCTCAATCTGCCCCCATCGCTTACGCCACCGTGCAGTTCGAGAACCTCGGCGGAGAGATCCCCCTCGAGGAGATCAACGAGATGAAGAAGATCGTCGCCGGCGCGGAGATCGAAGGGTTGAACTTCGAGCTCGGTGGCGGGTTGGTTGCGTTCTCCGAGTTCGAGGAACCGGCTGGCGCCGAAGGCATCGGGTTGCTGTTCGCCATGTTCATCCTGCTGGTGACGTTCGGCTCGGTGCTCGCGATGGGTCTCCCGATCATGACCGCCTTGTTCGGTATCGGTATCGGCCTGTCGCTGGTGTTCCTGTCCGCGAACTTCCTGAGCGTCCCGGAGTTCACACCCCAACTGGCTTCGATGATCGGCATCGGGGTCGGCATCGACTACGCACTGTTCATCGTTACTCGCTACCGCCAACTACTCCATGCCGGCCATGATCCTGAGGAGTCGGCTATCGCGGCCATCATGACCTCCGGCCGCGCGGTGCTCTTTGCCGGAACCGTCGTGGTCATCTCGTTCCTCGGCATCCTCTTGATGGGGTTCTCTTTCGTCGAAGGGGTCGCCGTCGGTGGAGCAGCAGCCGTCCTGGTGACGATGGTGGCGTCGGTAACCCTCTTACCCGCGGTGCTTGGATTCGTCGGCGGCAACATCGACAGATTCAAGCTGAAGTGGTTCCACCGCTCTGAGACGGGTCACGAGACCTCCTTCTGGTTCCGTTGGAGTCGCTACGTTCAGAGGCGACCCTGGGTCGCCGCGCTAAGCGGGCTCCTGATCCTCGTGATGCTGTCGATCCCGTTCTTCAGCCTGAGGCTCGGATTCTCCGACGCCGGCGCCGGCTCGACCGACAAGACGAGCCGGCGCGCCTACGACCTCCTGTCGGAGGGCTTCGGCCCCGGCTTCAACGGTCCCTTGCTCCTGGCCGTGGAATTGGGTGAGCCCGGCGACCTTGCCTCCCTCGATCCAGTGACAGAAGCCTTGTCGGGCACTGAAGGAGTGGCGTTCGTCAGCCCGCCGCAGCCCAACGAGGCGGGCGACACGGCGATCATGACCGTGTTCCCAACCACATCACCTCAGGATGAGGCCACGAACGATCTCGTCCACAGGTTGCGCGAGGACGTCATCCCGCCGGCGCTGGAAGGCAGTGACACGAAGGTCTACGTCGGAGGCTTGACGGCCGGGGGCCTCGACTTCGCGGAGCTGAGCGGTAACCGGCTCCCGGTGTTGATCGGCGTCGTTATCTCCTTGTCGTTCCTCTTGCTGGTCGTGGTCTTCCGATCGATCCTGGTGCCGCTCAAGGCGGCCGTGATGAACCTGCTCTCGATCGGTGCCGCCTACGGCGTCGTTGTCGCGGTGTTCCAGTGGGGTTGGGGCGCCGGCCTGATCGGCGTCGAGACGACCGGACCGATCGAGGCGTGGGTCCCGATGATGTTGTTCACGATCTTGTTCGGCCTCTCGATGGACTACGAGATCTTCCTGCTCTCACGCGTCCGCGAGGAATACGTCAGGACGAAGAACAACGACCTCTCGGTTGCCAATGGAGTGGCGACGACCGCACGCGTGATCACGGCCGCAGCGGCGATCATGATCGCCATCTTCCTGTCGTTCGTATTCGGGTTCGAGGACCGGTCGATCAAGTTGTTCGGGCTTGGACTCGCCGCAGCCATCTTCGTCGATGCAACCCTCGTTCGGCTGGTGCTGGTGCCGGCGACGATGGAACTACTGGGTGACGCCAACTGGTGGTTCCCGAAGTGGCTCGCGCGGATCGTTCCGAACGTCAACGTCGATGTCGACCTCGATCTCGAGCTGCTCGAGGAGATCGCCAAGGAGTCGGGAGCCGAACCGGCCCCGATCGCCGGAGGCATCGAGTAGCGCGCCACTTTCTTTTCCTCTGATTCAACCTCTGGTGTTGGCGGCCTCAAGTAATCCGCGCAACACCTCGGGTGCGGCAGCGACGAGTAGCTCTGCCCGCTGGTCAGGGCAGTGCCGGAGGTGGGGCGTACCAGTTGGTCAGACCGTGGACCGATATCGGTGTTGTCCCGGGGGTTGTAGTCGGCGATGGCGCTGCGCTAGACGAGTTCACTGCGTGCGTTCCTCAGGGGTTTCGGCCAGCACGCAGACCACCGGAGGCCGCAGTGGCAGTATCTCCCTCCTGACGTTGATGAAGCCCGCTTCTTGGAGTTGCTCGGCCGTCTCCCGACCGATGCGCTCGGTTGTCGCGGCGGTGGCACCGGGAGAGCGCGGCTGCGAGACGATCGCCACGCGACCACCAGGATGTACCGCTCCGAGGAGCTCCCTGAGCCGCAACTGTGGGTCGGGCCACATCCCGAAGTTGTTGACGGCCAGCACCTTGTCGAAGGTGTCGCTGAAGTCGTCGAGGTCAACCGCCGAGGCGAGACGCAACTCGACCCGGCCCTGCTCGACGGCGGCGCGATTGCGCGCAGTAGCCTGACGAACCATCACCTCTGAGTGGTCGAGTCCCAAGACAAGACCGTCGCTCGCCCGACGGGCGAGTTCCCGGATCGCGAAGCCGGGGCCGAAGCCGATCTCTAGGACGCAATCGCGAGGTTGCACCCCGAGCAGACCGACCGCCCACCGGTTCCGCTTCCGGTTAGACGGACGCAATGCCATCTCCCAGCCGGCCAGACGCCCTCCCAAGCCGTGGGGTCGATGGAATTGGAACACGATGGCCGCCATCAGTCTCTTTCTGACTCCCATGGTCTCGATTACACGACCTCAAGTGCACTCGAAGTCAACCGACGGCAAGGAGAAGGTAAGCGGACCGAACCCCAAGCCGTGTAGGTCGCGGCCGGGGCTCGATCCTCGTTATGGCGGGAGTGGTTACCTCTTACCGGAACGCATGTCCATTACTCCACGGTCAGCTGAGCAGCCATGCCTTCCTCAGCATGCGGCGGTCCCTTTGCCGACTCAGCGGCCTCCAGGCTCGTAGAGCCGACCGGCAGGAGACACACGACCGCATACTCGCCGGTCTCCAGATCGAAGGTCTCCACGTCCGACTCGCCGGGTAGGGCGAACAATGCGCGGACGAACGTCAGTTTCTCCAGTGCCTTTTTCTCCGGCATCTGCAAGAGTTCGCCGACGCCGATCCCCTCTTCGTCGATACGCATAAGGACCATCTCGTGGAGTTCCTCGCCCGTGTTCTCGAAATCGATAGTGACCCTTCCGGCCGAGACGCTCGAGGGCAGTGCCCCGAACCCGAAATCGACACCCGTTACGTTGAGCTTCTCCGATCGACAATTGCCGGCAACGTAGGCATCAACGCTTTCATCGATCCTCTGGAATCTCTCGGATCTGAAAGCCTTCGTGTTCCCGGTTTCGATCGCGGCGCGGGCCGTATCGAAGAGCGATCCGAGATTCTCGGCTATCTCGTCGGGTGCGTTCGACTCCGCTGCTTCCATCAGCGGTGATGGGTTCTCCGCGGGGCTGCCCTCAGAAGCGGCGATCAAGGCCGACTTTGCACCGACGACGGCGTCGCAGAAGGATTGCAGGTCCGCTTCGGTCACCGTGGAGGATCCGGCTGCATCGGGAGCATTCGAAGCTGCGCGAGGCTCGGTACCGTCAGACCCGCAGGCACCGAGCAAGAGAGTTGCCGCAACGGCAACCCCGAACATCTTGGTGGAAGTCTTGAACATCTCGTTCTCCTCTCGTCGTTCACTTGGGTGGTGAGATTCGCGTTGCAGTCACTAACTCGGGCTGAAGGACGTCAGGGGAGCACCGTCGCGGCATCCGGCGGATCTGCCGGAACAGCGATGGGTTCCTCGACTCGATCCACGATGGTGGCAAGCGAGAGCCAACCGAAGGCGAATGCAGCCGCCGGTATCGCTGCTGCGATAGGCGAAACGACCCACAGACCAGTAGCGGCCGATTGCATCACGCCGGACGTCCCGATGGCCCATCGTTGCGAGCGAGTCGCACCCCATCTCCGGGCGGCGCGCGCCACGACGATCAACGCAACGGTAAGGACGATGGCCCCGATCAAGAATGCGAACCACCCGATGTCGCTGCCCCAGAATGCGTCCGCATGTCCCAATCGTTCAGCGGTCTTCTGGGTCTCGCTTCCAGTCAGCAGGCTCCCCCAGAACTCCAGCACGTTGCCCACCAGCATGAGACCGGACCCGATCGCGACCGCTTGGATCGCCCTCGCTCCTGCGAGTGATAGACGTTTCACCCGGACCGACATCCAGACCGCCGTTAAGGCCACGAGGACCAGCCCGATCGTGAGGACCCGGTTGTACGCGTCGTAATGACGCCCGACCGGGTCGCTGTTCGCCTGTGTTGCAACCAGCATGACCCCTCCGATGAACGCCAAGCCCGCTACGGTGGCGAGTGGAGTGAGAAGGGATCTCTTCATCTGTTTCATGTGCATTCTCCTTTCGGTTCCGGCGATCCTGTGTGAAGGCTAGAGAGCGACCGACGAGCCGTCGTCCTGCTGCGGGATGAAATCCGCTCGGGCAAATGGGATGAGGGTCATCCGTACCTACGACCCGAGAGTGAGGCGGCCCTCATCCCCCAGGTCGATGTGCCTCTCACCGACCCACCACTAGGCTTGTGAGATGCAACGAGGGACGAGCATGAAGTTAAGAGCACCGCACGCCAAGCCGTTCGACTGGCTGATCGTGGGAGCATTGCTGCTGGTCACGGAATTCGAGATCTGGATCCAGCCCGTGTTCCAGACAGGTCTGCCCGGCCCTCGTCCAGTTCTGTCCATCCTCTCCGCCGCCACCATCGTCCCTTTGCTGTGGCACAGAGATCGCCCAGTGATCGTGCTCGGGATCATCCTGTGCGGTTTGCTCTTGATCGGCGTCGTTGGGGAACCGCAACAGGCGGCGTTCGCTCTCTTGCTGGGGCTACTGCTTGCCGTCTACTCGACAGCTTCCCTACGGGGACCGCACGTCGCTCTCGCCGGGGTCGTCGTGACGCTCCTCGGTGGACTCCTGTACGAGTGGTCGACCTGGGTCGAGGGGGATGCTCTGGTCGACGTCATCGTCCCTTCGTTCTTCATCATCGGCGCGTGGATAGCGGGTCGGCAGGTGAATCGCCTGCAGGCTCGCACGGTGGAATTGGCAGAACGGACTCTGCTGTTAGAGCGAGCGCGAGAGAGCGAGGCCCGAGTCGCCGTGGCGGAGGAGCGCACGCGCATCGCGAGAGAGCTGCACGATGTCGTGGCCCACAGCATCAGCATCATGGGACTGCATGCCGCGGCGGCACGTCGCGCTCTGCCGAGAAACCCCGAGATCGCAGAGGAGTCGCTGCTGATCGTGGAGAGGACCAGCAGGGACGCCCAGGAAGAGATGAAAAGGATGCTCGGGATGCTCCGTCGCGACGGAAGCAGAGGCGACATCACTCCGATCCCCGCCCTGTCCCGGCTCACCGAACTGATAGAGGAGGTCGAGCGGGCCGGACTCAAAGTTGCGCTGCGGCTAGAGGGCGCGGAGCGGCGACTCCCCCAAGGTCTGGAACTCTCTGCATATCGCATCATCCAGGAGGCCTTGACGAATGCGCGCCGCCACGGCGGGAGCAACGTCTCCGTCACCGTCTCCTACGGTGAAGCGGCACTCCACCTGACGATCCGAGACGACGGGCCCGGAATATCAGGTGAACTGGTACCGGGGCACGGCATCATAGGGATGCGAGAGCGAGTCTCTTTGCACGGTGGCGAGCTGTTCGTGGGCAGCGACGATGATGCTGGAGGCTTCGTGGTTAGGGCATCACTGCCGAGCGAGGGGAACGGATGACCGTTCGCGTGCTGATCGCAGACGACGAGGCCCTGGTTCGCAGGGGGTTCGACCTCATCCTGTCTGCGGAGGTCGACATCGAGGTAGCAGGAGAGGCCTCGGACGGCGAGGGCGCGATCTCCGAAGCGGGCCGGCTGCGACCCGACGTGGTGCTCATGGACATCCGCATGCCGCAACTCGATGGCATCGAAGCCACACGTCGGATAGTGGAAGATGGATCGGGGCGGGTCCTGATAGTCACCACGTTCGACGACGACCAATACGTCTACGACGCCCTCCGAGCCGGAGCCGCAGGCTTCCTCCTGAAGAACACCCCGGCAGAGCAATTGGTCGAGGCCATTCGCGTCGTCGCCTCCGGAGATGCTCTCCTGTCGCCCTCGATCACGCGCCGCCTGATCGAAGATGTGGCTCGTCATCGGCCCAAGACGGGCCCGCGCGTCGATGAACTCGAAACGATCCTCACTCCTCGTGAGCTAGATGTATTACGCCTGGTGGCCCGCGGACTATCGAATACCGAGATCGCAAGAGAATTGGTACTGAGTGAAGCAACGATCAAGACCCACCTTGGGCATGTCCTGATGAAACTTGAGCTGCGCGATCGTACGCAGGCCGCAGTGCTTGCCTACGAATCCGGGCTCGTCGTGCCGGAAGGTCGCGCCTGAAGGAGTCTGATACAACCGGTCGAGGCTAGCTATGGATCGGTGCGTGAGATCGCAACACAGAGAACGCCCCCCAGCACTAGCCAGAAAAGCGCCAGTTCAGGAGGAGATGGGCCACGGGCACCGAGGCAACCCGACCGCCGAAGGTCCCGCCGCGTTGGTTCGTCCATGCTGCTTGGCGGGTTCATCGAGCGCTCTACAAGCTCAGCGGCGGCCGCTTCCTGTGGACGACGTCGAACAAGCGCGGTTGGGGCGCACTGCGCCTCACGACCATCGGGCGGAAGACCGGGCAAGAACGCAGCGTCATCCTCGGCTACTTCGAGGACGGCCCGAATCTCGTCCTACTCGCCATGAACGGCTGGGGCGAGGGCCATCCCTCGTGGTGGCTCAATCTCAAGTCGCACCCGGATGCCGTCGCTCGCCTACGGGGCCAGCCTGCTCGCCCGGTGCGAGCGTTCCCGGTCACGGGGGAAGAGCGGGATCGACTGTGGCAGCGCTGGGCCGCGGTGGATCCGCGGCTCGATGGCTATGCCGGCCTGCGGTCGACCGAGACGCCCGTGATCGTCCTCGAACCTCGCGAGGAGACCGAGTGAGGGCGAACACGCAAGGCAGTCTTTGGGCATCAAACAGCGACTGCCGTCAACCAAGCCGGCGCCTCGATGCTTGGAGTGAATTCTGTTGTGGCTCTCACAACCAGCTATCCCTCAGGGGAATTGGCACCTTCTGGTCGTTTCTTCTTCAGGGCGTCAAGTAAGCGGTTCAGAGCACGGTCGAAACTAACTCGGTTGTCGGTTGCGCCTCTGAAATCTGCAGCTACGCGACGTCCCACCCTCTCAGCCAAGATGGGCTCAGAATCTCGCCACCCTGTGAGGACGTAGTCGTCCAGCATGACCGGAATCAGATAGCTCGCTCCGCCATCCCTGGATTCACGATCGAGCGTCTCCTGGATCTCGTTCAAGACACCCGGCCTGTCTAGAGATGCTTTTGAACATACGAGAACCATCCGATCGTGCGCCTGCAGTCCATCAAAAACCTCATCGCCGATTCTTCGGCCGACTCGAGCACTCTCGGGGAAGAAGAACACAACAACCCCGTTGGGGTTCCCCCGAATCAACGGACACGTTGACTATGCCGCTTCTTCGGTCATGACGTCCAATGCTTCGCGTCTCCTTTCGTAGTCGACCGGTGACATGTATCCAAGCGACGAGTGCAGCCGGCGCCGGTTGAACCACCCC
>JAENWQ010000169.1 GCA_016649855.1 Actinomycetota bacterium
AACCCGAGATGTTCGCCGTGAAGGCGAGCCCCGGCTTGGTGTGCACGTACGGCATGCCCGGCAGGAAGTCCATGATCAGGCCGTTGCACTCCTCGTACTTGGCAGTGCGAGCAGCCTCATCGGTCTCGATCTCGGCGTCATCCAGGCAGCCGAAGATCTCCGGGTTGTCGAACCCCCAGGCCTTCTGCTCGATCTGGAAGAACGTACCGATGAAGTTGTCCGGGTCACCGAAGTCACCCGTCCACCCCAGGAGGTACGCGCCGTAACGCCCGTTGTCGGCGTTGTCGAGATAGTTCGGGCTCCACGTCGCGGAATCCGTGTTGACCTTGAAGCAGCACTCTTCGAGCTGCGCAACCATCGCCTCGAAGTTGTCCTGCGGAGCCGGCATGTAGGGACGCGAGACATCGGTCGGGAATGCGAAGTCGATCTCGAGCGGCAGCGTGTAGCCGGCATCCTCAAGGATCTGCTTCGCTCCCTCGGGATCGAAGTCGTAGGTGGTCACGGAATCCGACCAGCCGAACAGCTCCGGCGGCATGAATTGGGTCGCCACTTCGCCCTGGCCCGCGTAGAAAGCGTCCACCACTTCCTGGCGGTTGACCGCCATCGTGAACGCCTGGCGCACGGCGATGTCATCGAACGGTTCGTGCTTCTGGTTGAAGCCGACGTAACCGATGTTGAACGCCGGACGGTTGAGCAGCTGGAGCCCGGACGACTCGATCGTCTCGTAGTCCTGCGGCTCGACGAGGTCGTACCCATCGATGTCGCCGGCCTGCAGGGCCTGCAGGCGCGCGGCGTTGTCGGGGATGGGCCGGAAGATCAGCTCGTCGACGTTGCCGGGGAAGTCGCCCCAGTAGTCGGGGTTCCTGACAAACGTAAGGTGATCGTTGCGGACCCACTCTTCGAACATGAAGGGCCCGGTACCGATCGGGTGCTCGGTCCCGAAGGTGCCGGTGGCATGGAAGATGCCTTCGGCGTCCACCTCGCCCTCATCGGCTTCGAACTCCTCGAGCGCTGCAGGGCTGGCGATCGTGAAGTTCGTCAGCGCCAAAGCTGCAAGGAACGACGACGACGGCTTGGTGAGATTCATAACCACCGTTGATTCGTCGGTCGCCTCACACGACCCATAGAGCGAGTCTGTGGGTGCACCGGAGTCCGGGTCGGTTTCGGCGAAGCCGCCGAATACGGTCTGCCAGTAATACGAAGCCGCTGGGTTCTGGAACGAACCGGTGAAGTTGTACCAGCGGTCGAAGTTGAAACACACAGCATCCGCGTTGAAGTCGGTGCCATCGTGGAACTTCACGCCCTCTTGAAGGTTGAAGGTCCACACGGTCCCGTCCTCGTTGGCCTCCCAGTCGGTCGCGAGGTTAGGAACGACCTCGGTACCCCCCGGAGCGAGGGTGACCAGTCCCTCGAATATCTGGTCGATAGCACGCAGCGACTCTCCATCGGATACGAGAGCTCCGTCGAGAACGACCGGATCGGCCGACGTCGCGAACGTCAGGGTTGCACCCGCTTCGGTGGTCCCTTCGCCGCCGCCACCTCCATCATCGTCGTCGCCGCCACATGCGGCTGCGGTAAGTGCGAGAACGGCTATGAGCGCCATGAGGCGCAGTAACCGCCGCGAGGTCGGTAGACCCATGTGTCCCCCTTATGTCCTGCTGGATTCGTCGAGACGATCCAGCGTTTCATGCTGGATACGTCGAGACGACCCGGCGTGTCTTGCTGGATAAGTTCCAGCGACTTGTGCTGCTCTCCCCTGTTGCACGTTCCGACTGCCGAGTATAGTCAGCTTCCTACTACACCTGTAGGAGTCAATCTTGATCTTCTTTGAGACCCTCAACGAAGCGGTGGAAGGCTAGATGGTCGGACGTGCATTCGTCGGCGGCGTCGCCCTTGCGGAGCTTGACCGTGTCCAACGGACCCCCGGGAGCGTTCGGGTCCTCAGTGATCTCGGCCACCTCCCAGCCGTCAGCCAGGAGCTCCCTGAGCCGCTCGAGCTCCGGATCGTCGCCCCAACCCGCCATGTCGTGGTTCCCCCTATCGCTGGAAAGGATACAGGCCTTGCTTGCTCGCCCGCAGCCTAGCCCGAACAAAATCATCACGCTGCTAACCTGAAACTCCATTTGTTGGAGACGACCAGAGGAGGACGGGGATGACCGATGCCCCCCCGAACGACTTCAACCATTTCCAGACCGTCTTCGAGCGGATAGCGGAGAACATAGAACGCACGATCCAGGGCAAAGGCGATGTGATCCGTCTCGCTCTGATCGCGCTCCTATCCGAAGGACACGTGCTGCTCGAAGATGTCCCGGGAGTGGGCAAGACGATGCTGGCCAAGTCTCTCGCCCGCTCGATCGACTGCACGTGGCAGCGGATCCAGTTCACCCCGGACCTGCTGCCGACCGACATCACCGGGGTGAATTTCTGGGACCAGCGAACCCACGAGTTCGAGTTCAAGCCCGGAGCGGTGTTCGCGAACATCTGCCTCGGTGACGAGATCAACCGGGCCTCGCCGAAGACACAGTCGGCGCTCCTCGAATGCATGGAGGAGCGACAGGTGACGATCGATGGGACGACGCACCCGCTCGAGGCTCCCTTCATGGTCATCGCGACCCAGAACCCCCTCGAGCACGAAGGCACCTATCCCCTGCCCGAGTCCCAGCTCGACCGCTTCATGATGCGGCTATCGGTGGGATATCCCTCGCGGACGTCCGAGCTCGAGATCCTCGACCGGCACGGCACGCACTCCGTACTGGACGAGCTCGAGTCGGTAGCCAACGCCGGGGAGGTATCGGTCCTGGTCAAGATGGCCCAAGGGGTTCACGTCGCACCGACGCTCAAGCGCTACATCGTCGAGATCACCGAGTCGACCCGGGATCATCCCGATGTCTACCTCGGCGCCAGCCCACGAGCGTCGCTCTACATGCTCAGGTCGTCGCGCGCTCATGCCGCCAGCCGGGGGCGCGACTACGTCGTCCCGGACGACATCCAGCAGCTGGCCCTCCACGTGCTCGCTCACCGCGTGATCCTTTCGCCCGAGGCACAGATGCGGGGGGCCACGGCCGAGGATGTTCTGGGGGCCCTCGTCGAGAGGGTGCCGATCCCGGCGCGGGGCCAAGGGTAACCGTGCCGTCCCTCCGGGGTTGGGCCACCGTCGCCCTCGGTATCGGTCTGTGGACCCTGGGCCGTGGGTTCGGGGCCGGTGGTCTGGAACAGGTGGGATTCGCCCTGATCGCCCTGGTCGGGCTCGCGGTGATGCTCGTGTCGGCCCGCCGGCACGACCTCAAGGTCAGTCGCTCCCTGGCGCCCCCGCGAGCGCGCGCCGGCCAGCCGGTGCGGGTCCATCTCAAGATCGAGAACGAAGGCCGCGGCTCTGCCCCGCTCTTGATGATGGAGGACACCCTTCCCGTCGAACTCTCGGGGCAGGCGCGCTTCGCCCTGAACGGTGTCGAGCCCGGCGGTAGCCGGGACGCCGAGTACGAGGTGCGCGCCCCGCGTCGCGGACGTTACGAGATCGGCCCGCTCCAGACTTCGATCGTCGATCCCTTCGGCCTCGCTCGCACCCGAGGGGTGGCCGCCGAGGTGGATCCCCTCCTCGTCTACCCGCGCATCGAGCGCCTCGCGCTGCCACGTGAGCTCGGGCAGCAGCGGAGCATGTCGGTCTCCGCCCTCAAGCAGCTGTCGGGAGCGCGCGGTGAGGACTTCTACACGATACGCGAGTACGCCCAGGGAGACGACCTGCGGAAGATCCACTGGCCGTCGACCGCCAAGCGCGCCAAACCGATGATCCGCCAGGAGGAGACCCCTTGGCACACGAGGGCAACGATCCTCCTGGACGACCGCTTCTCTGCGCACGAGGGACACGGCGACGGCTCATCGTTCGAGCGGGCGGTCGAGGGTGCCGCTTCGCTCGCCGACCTCTATCACCGTTCCGGTTACACCTACCGTTTGACGACCGCCCACCAGCAAGGCCACGCCACGTCCCGGGGGACCGACCACTACCGCCGGATCCTCGATCAGCTCGCGGTCCTTCAGCCGGGTCACGACACGCCGGACCACGACTCGCTGGTCCTTAGGCTCGCCGAGATGGAATCCGGGATGGCGGCGGAGGGCACTCTCGCGTGCGTGACCGGAGAGCTATCTGTCGAAGTGGCGATCGGCATCACGAGGTGCCGGCGCCGTTTCCGCCAGGTAGCGGTGATCATCTACCCGGGGCACCGCTTCGGAGGAGCCACGACCAGGTCCCGGTGGGACGGCGAGCAGCAGACGCGCCAGTCGGTAACGCTCCTGACGCGCTCGGGGGTTCCCTCGCTCGTCCTCGGCCCCGGCGAAGGCCTCGGCGCCGCGTGGAGCTCGCTCGCCGCCTCAGGCAGACGAGGGGGTGACGCATGGGCTCGGAAGCCAGAACTCGCCTAGCTCTCGCCGGTCTTCTCGCCGTCACGCTGTTCTCCTTCTCTCAGCTGTTCGCCGACGGCGACTACCCCGGGCCCGCCGCTCTCGGGATGTTGCTGGCGGCCGGCATCGCCATCCTGGCGCGCCGTTTCGGGATCTCGAGTCTCCTCACCGCGCTGGCATCCCTCGTCGCGATGACCACCTATCTCGCGTTCATCTTCCAAACGTCGAACACTTTCTTCGGGCTGCCGACGCCCGGAGCGGTCCGGGGCCTCGTCGACGCGGTGAGACACGCGATCGACCGCTCGCAGGTGGACTTCGCCCCGGTCCCCGTTCGTCCCGGCTACGTCATCATGGTCGTCGGCGGTCTGTGGATCGCCGCCGCTCTGGGGGAGATCGCCACGTTCCGGTGGCGCAAGCCGCTGATCGCGTCCGTGACGCCGGTCGTCTTGTTCTCGGTCGTGATGGTGCTCGGGAGCGGCGCCGGAACCCCGCTGTTTGTGGCGCTGTTCCTGACGGCGCTGCTCGCCTACTGGGGCATCGAGTCGTCGCACCGGCTCCGTTCGTGGGGCCGGTGGGTTCCGACCTGGGCCGACCACGAGACCGAGGAAGATCCCGATTCGATCACCGGCGAGATCGCTCGGAAGATGGGAGCGGCCTGCGTTGCGATCGCACTGATCGCGCCGATCTTCCTGCCGGCTCTGGGCGACGGGCTGCTGTCGTGGCGTAACCCTGTGACCGGAAGCGGCCCTGGGCTCGGTGGTGGTGGTGGTGGTGGTGGTGGTGGTGACGGTGGGGGCCGGATCGATCCGCTCGTGTCGATCGCGCCGACCCTTATCAATCAGTCCGACACCGAGCTGTTCCGCGTTCAGTCCGAGTTGGCCACCTACTGGCGGCTGATCACGCTGCCGGAGTTCGACGGAGCAACGTGGCGACCCTCGGGCGGCGACCTCGAAGTGATCGAGGACGGCGAGATCGACGGACCGGTCCCCGTGTCGACCGCGTCGCAGACCCTCGAACAGAGGATCACGATCAGCGGGCTCGTCTCGGATTCCCTTCCGGCCGCAGTGCAACCGACCGACATCACGCTCGTGACCCAGCAGAACCTCGAAGAGGATCTTCGCTACGATCCCGAAAGTGGGGACATCCGAACCACCAGCGAACTGGGTGGAAGTCTCGTCTACCAGGTGACCTCACAGGTCCCGGAGGAGAGCTACACCGAGCTTGCGAACGCGCAGATAGGCGACCCCGGAGAGCCCGGCGACGATGTCTTCACCGAGCT
>JAENWQ010000101.1 GCA_016649855.1 Actinomycetota bacterium
CCGCCCCCGTGGCCACTGAGAGGTACGGGATAGCCGCCTAGTGGGACGACCCAAGGCAGAGTGCCGGTTCCCCCAAGATGCCACCAGTGTTTCCCAGCGAGGTTACTTCGACGCGCCTATGTTGCGCAGCTGGCCACAAGGAACCTAAACATGCCTACAAGCGAACTCGGTTATCAGCGGACAGCAGACGAAGAGAACCTGGTGCGCCGGCTGCGTGTAATCCGCGAAGATGGAAATGCGATCGGTACAGATGAAATCAGTCATCTTGCCGCTGAAATCATCAAGCACATCGGATCGCCAGACCCTGAGCTTCGGGACGAACTCGGGTTTACGACATTGGCCGAATGGATAGTCGAAAGAAATGCCCTCCCCTCGGAGCAGCTCCTCGGGTTCTTAAGAGACCGTTTGGGCAATGAAGGGATCGGCTTTCATCTCGGAGAGTCTGGCGCCGATTCTGTCTTTCAACGCAGTTTTTCACTTCTTGTGCTTGCGCTGATCGTCGCCGCTGACAACCGGCGGGAGTTCTTATCCCGGGAAGACTTGCAGCAAGTAGCCGAGGGACTCATCACGTACTGCAAGCTTGAATCCGATTTTCGGAGCCGTGTTTCTAAACGTGGATGGGCTCACGCGATGGCCCATGCGGCGGACCTTGCCGACGAGTGCATGCGCAATCGCAATGCTTCCCGTGAGCTCGCCGGTCAAATCGTGGAAGCGCTCGCCGCTATGGTCCAAAGATCAGACAGGGTCTTCTCGGGTGAAGAGGAAGAGCGAATCGCTATCGCTCTGACGGCTCTCACACCGAAGGACTCTGCCTCAGCCCTCAAGCAGTGGATCGATGCCCACGCGTCTCAAGATGAAGCGACGCGAATCAACTGGAAAAACATCGTTCGAAGTCTGTACTTCCGCACGGATGAAAGCGAGATGAGCGCTCGACTGGTCCTCGCTGCCCTTCAGGAGGAGTTGTGCATTCATGGCTAGGCTCCACCACCACAGGAAGAGTGGACTCTTAAGAAAGAGTTGATGCAGGCCCTATCTTCACTGGCCGGGTTTCTTCTCGAGGTCCTTCAGCCCGTTCCAGGCGAGGTTCACGAGGTGGGCGGTAACGATCTTGCGGCTCGGTTTCCCGGCGTCGAGCCACCATGCGCCCACGAGGGCGACCATGCCGACCAACGCTTGCGAGTACATCGGTGCCAGCTTGGTGTCGAAGCCTCTGGCCTTGAACTCCTCGGTGAAGACGTACTCGACCTGGGACGCGATATCGCCGATCACAGAGGCGAGGCTCCCTGTCTTGCTGGTGACCGGTGAGTCGCGCACGAGGACCCGGAAGCCCTCCTGCTCCTCCTCGATGTAGGTGAGGAAGGCCTCTGCGGCAGCTTCGAGCTTCGCGCGCGGGGACTCCTGCTCTAGTTCACCTTCGAAGCGGGCCAGCAATCGCTTGACCTCACGATCGACGACCACGGCGTAGAGGCCCTCCTTGCCGCCGAAGTGCTCGTAGACGACCGGCTTCGTAATCCCGGCCCGCTGCGCGATCTCCTCGATCGAGGCACCCTCGAATCCCCGCTCGGCGAACACCGAACGGCCGACATCAAGCAGCTGCGCGCGCCGCTCCTGGCCGGTCATCCGGACGCGCCGGCTCACCGGCTGAGTGACGATCTAAGCAGCTCTGTGCGACTGGAGTTGGTCTCTGCTGGGCACTTTGACATCCTCGACCAACCCTAGTCGTTCGAGCAGCCGGATGACCATTGCACTGGGGTCTATCTGCCCCCGCAGGATCCCGTGACGAGCGGACGTCGGGAACGCGTGATGGTTGTTGTGCCACGACTCGCCCATCGAGATCAACGACAGCATCCAGTTGTTCGTCGAATGATCGGATAAAGCGAATGGTCGTTTCCCGTAGAAGTGGCAGATCGAGTTGATGCTCCACGTGACGTGGTGAAGCAAGAACACGCGCACGAGGCTCGCCCAGACGAACACCATCGCGGCGGCACCGAAGGAACGCGTGATGCCGAACGCGATCAGCGGCGGGAGGGCGAACGAGAGGATGCCGAGGAACGGGAACAAATGATTGATCTTGACTATCACGGGATCCTTCAGAAGATCAGGTGCCCAGCGCTGGGCCGAGGTCTGCTCCGGGTCGAACAGCCAGCCCAGGTGTGCGTGCCAGAGCCCTTTCAGGATGCCCTTCACGCCGTCCTCACCATCAACGTGAGGAGAGTGCGGATCGCCCTCGCGATCGGAGAACGCGTGATGGCGGCGATGCGTTGCGACCCACGAGATCACCGATCCCTGGATCGCCATCGAACCGGCGATCGCGAGTACCGCGCGCGTCACGGGCCGAGCCTTGAAGCTCTGGTGCGTGAGCATCCGGTGGAAGCCCACCGTGACCCCGAAACCGGTGAAGAAGTAGAAGAACAAGAAGAGCCCGGCGTCGAGGGCGCCGAGACCGCGACCCCAGAGGGTGGCGATGGCGATCGCGAAACCGAGCAACGGTGTGATGGTGAGGATGAGAACGGTGATGCGCTGAACCTTGTGACCGCCGGCGCTGAGGACCTCGACCCCGGGGATCTTCCGTGCCGTGACCGTTTCGTCCGCATACATGCCCCCCCCGCCTTCCGTTCCTGATTTCGCCATGCCGCTCCATGCCTGCCCAAAACTTGCGTCTGCGTAACCTACTACGGCGTAGGTTTTGCAAACCGGACTACCATCTCGCTCCATGACCTCCACGCGGGCCGCCGCGCTGATGACGAGGGCCTTCGTAGGGGCCTCTCTCGTTGCCGTCCTGACGGTTCCGGCAGGCGCAGAGTCCGCCTCCTCGCTCGGTCGAGCGCACGAGGCAGCCTCGGTGCCCGGTGAGATAGTCGTGCGCTACCGGCCGGGGACGGGGGAGTCCTCGAGATACTCGGTGCGGGCCGCGACCGGAGTCACCCTGGTGAGCCGGCTCTCCATCGAGAGGACGGAGCTCGTCGACGTCGGCACCGAAGATCTCGCGACCGCCATAGCGCGCATCTCGGCGCGTCCGGAGGTCCTGTACGCCGAGCCGAACTTCATCTATCAAGGCGCCGCCACCCCGGACGATGCCAGTTTCCAGGAACTGTGGGGGATGGACAATCAGGGGCAAGAGGTGCTGGGTCTTGCCGGCCGGCCCGATGCCGACATCGACGCGACCGAGGCGTGGGACCGCTCCACCGGCGATCATTCGGTACTCGTCGCGGTCGTGGACTCGGGGGTCGTGGCCGATCACCCCGATCTCGCGTCCAACATATGGACCAATCCCGGCGAAGAAGGACTGAAGGCGGACAACGGGCAGGACGACGATGACAACGAGTACGTAGATGACTGGAGGGGATGGGACTTCGTCTCGGGAGACAACCTGCCGGATGACGAGCACGGGCATGGTACGCACGTGGCCGGGACGATCGGAGCCCGCGGCAACGACGGTTTCGGGGTCGCCGGGGTCTCCTGGGATGTGAGCCTGCTCCCGGTTCGCGTGCTAGCGGCCGACAACACGGGAACGCTGGCGGACATCGCCGCGGGGATGGACTACGCGAGTCTCATGGGCGCGCGCGTTGCCAACGTGAGCATCCAGTCGACCGCGTTCTCGAAGCTGATGCGGGATGCGATCGCGGAGCACCCTGGGACCCTTTACGTGATCGCCGCCGGCAACGGTGGGTCTGACGGCGCCGGCGACGACAATGACGTTGTGCCGACGTACCCGTGTGCGTATCCTCAGGCGAACATCCTGTGCGTCGCGGCAACCGACCAGAACGACCGGCTGACCGGCTTCTCCAACTACGGGACCGGGACAGTCGACCTCGCGGCTCCCGGCCAGGACGTTCTCAGCTCCCAACCCACCAACGCAACGCCGTTTAACGAGTTCTTCGACGAGGAGGACCTCGCGAGATGGAGCACGGGGGGCAAGAAGAACAGCTGGGCGAGGGTCGAGGATCAGTTCGGCGGCGGGCGGCTCGAGGACAGTCCCCAGGCGAACTACGCGAGCAACACGAACTCGTGGGCGATGACGGAGCCGCTCGATCTCAGTGGCACCCGTAACTGCAGACTGTCGTACGACCTGGATCTTGCCGTGCGTCAAGGAGACTCGCTGATCGTCGAAGCTACGAGCGACGGGGACCAGTTCGAACGCATCAACGAGTGGTCGTTCCGCACGCACGGGTGGATCTACGGGACGCGCGATGATCTCGGTGGCTTCGCCGGCGAGCCGGCGTTCCAACTGCGGTTCCGCCTCAAGTCGGACGACGGCGGGAACTCCAAGGGGACGAAGATCGACAACCTCTTCATCGAGTGTCTCGGGTCCGACTACACATCGGAATCGTTCACCTACATGAGTGGCACCTCGATGGCGACCCCGCACGCGGCAGGGGTCGCGGCGCTGGCGTTCGCCGAGGTACCTTCGGCAACCCTGGCCATGGTCAAAGAAGCCATGCTCGCGAGCGTTGACGTGCGGCCCGACCTCGTCGGACTGATCAAGACCGGGGGCCGCTTGAACGCCGAACGCACTCTTGCGCTGCTCACCGAGCCTCCCGGGACGGCCGGTCCCGAGGTCGTCTGCGTTCCGGCTCCGCCCCTCTCGCAGCCGTCGCTCAAGCTGGGTGACGAACAGGCCTCGGGGGCTCCGGCCGGTGACTTCGGGAGCACGACGCTCGATGAAACGTCGGTGTACGACGAAGTTGACGCAGCGTTCGGTCCAGGGGGTCTGCACGTGGTCGGGTCCACTGGCGACGACGCGATCAGGTACTTCGACCCCACCGGGACCCTGCACACGATCGCGGACGTTGACCTGACGCACTCCGGCGTCGCGCTGGGAGTCCTGGGCGACGATTCGCCGGTGATCGGCTATCACGATCGTTTGGTCGCCGAAGAGGACGGGAGGGCCCGCCTCTGCGAAGCCAACATGGTCGCGACCGGTCCTGTATTCGACCCGCGGGTCGCGGACGTGGTCGACAAGTTGAACGGGAGCTTCCGAAGCTTCGATCTCGCGGTTGACCCGATTGATGATCTAACCCACCGGGTGTTCGCAAAGGGCAAGAGGCGCAGCCTCTTCTACGCGTCGGACATCGCGTCCGAGGAGCTTCCTCTGGCAGGCGTTGACGAAGTGAAGGTGGCGGCCTCGAACGGCGCGGTCGTTATCGCGGCTCATTCGGGCTCCGATCTCCACGTGTTCACGGGGGGTCCCGGAGCGTGGCAGGGATCGGTCGTCGCGACCGGGGTCAAGGTCTGGGATCTCGACATCGGCAGCGACGGTGAACCGAAAGCGGTGTGGACGAACTCCTCGGGCAAGCTTCGTCTCTTCGACGGAACTACGCTGACCAAGCTCAAGTGGAAGGCGGCCGAGGTCTCGATCGCGGCGGCTCCGAACGGGACGATGCACGTCGCGGTGGGGACGGCGTTCCCCTACTGCAAGGGCTTCGGATGTTGGAAGGTCGGTTATCTAGAGAAGGAATCAGGGACCGCTGCCACCAGGCAGACACTCGCCGGCACTCCCGGATACGTGACCTCGCTCGCCATCGCAGCCTCGGACGGTGAGGTGGCGATCGTGTACGGCGATCCGTCCGACGCCGGTCACCTGGTCGCCCAGCGCGCCTCTCTCTAACCTTTCTTCTTTAGGTCCGGGCTCCCTTTCTCGAGCTTGACGGTCTCCTCGAGGCTCATGGAGCCGAATTCGGGGAACATGGATCGCCTCCGCTGGTAGATCCATAGGAACAGGTCTGCCGCGGTCGATGCCGGGAAGGCGACGTTCAATCCTTCCTGTTCGATCGTCTCGACCGTGGGCAGATAGACGTTCTCGTACCAGTCGCGAGCGACGTCCTCGACCGGGATCACCTCGCCGCGTTCGCGCATCATGTGGTGCCCGTGGACCTGGACAAGCTCGAGGAGTTCGACGAAGCCGTTGGGGAACGTGAACCAGATGTCGGCGTCGGGGTGGGTCACGTCGAGTCCGCTCTCTTCCATGAACAGAGCGTGCTGCTCGAGCTCGATAAGTTCTCCGATGTCGGCGTCGTCAGGGATGTCGAAGCGCGGCCGGAGCTCGGTTATCTCGGCGTCGATCATCTCTGTGTCGTTCTGCTTGGCGACCGCGACCCGGTGGTGACCGTCCTGGACGAAATAGTGCCCGCCCACCTTGAAGGCGACGATCGGGGGATAGTCGCCTTCGATGTAGGTCCGCTCGATCTTTGTCCAGCGTTGCCTGAGCTCTTCCCGGCGAGGAAGGAAGTCCTCGTCGAAGTCGTCCGGCCGGCCGACGGTTCCGGTGACCGATGCTACCGGGATCGCCCTGATCCCGACGTAGGTCCTCTCGAAGAGACGCACCGTCCTCTCGACGTCCTCGAGCGTCGGCAGCGTGCCTACCGGCGCACGACGGCGAACCAGCTGGGCCATACGTTTGTAGGTCTCTTTGCGTCTAGCTTTCTCGAATGTCGAGTTGATGGGAAGCCGGTCCCACCTCATCTTGCGTCCACCTCCAACAGCCGGTATCCGACCGCGTTGATGATCGTCGTCGTCCCGGACTTGATATCCGCGGGGCGCAACCCACAGGGATGGATGTGGCCGTGCACGAAGAAGCGCGGGCGGATCGCTGCGATCAACCGGCGGAACGAGTCGAAGCCTCGGTGTGCCTTGTCGTCTCCGTCTCCAAGCCCCCGGGGCGGGGAGTGGGTGATGAGAACGTCGACCGGGCGCCCCCTCAGGGCCGACCACCGGGCCTTCATCTCGAGCTTCAACGCGCGCCACTTCATCTGTTTCTCGGTGTACTGGTACGGGCCCCGGTTGTACTGGGGCGATCCGCCCAGTCCGGCGATCGTGAGCCCGGCGACCCGGACGATGCGCCCATCGGCAGGGACGCCGCACGACGGCCCGCCGTCGTGGTTCCCCGGAACCCAGACGAGGGGGACCGAGAGGCCGTCCATCACGTCCTCGAGATAGTCGTCGGGAAGGTCGCCGCAGGCGACGACCACGTCCGGTTCGAGGGAGGAGAACATGCTCCGGTAGCCTTCGTCGAGGACCTCGTCCGAGATGGCGAGCACGCGGATCATCCTCACAGGCTATAGGCAGGATCGGTCTGGAAGAATGGGAGTCATGGATCTGGGGCGGATGACCCGCAAGCAGATGGAGTGGTGGCAGGAGGGCGTTCTGTATCAGATCTACCCGCGCTCGTTCCGCGACAGCGACGGGGACGGCGTCGGCGATCTCCGAGGGGTGATCCAGAGCCTCGATCACCTCGAGTGGCTGGGGGTCGACGGGGTGTGGCTCAACCCGATCCACCCATCGCCCAACGCCGATTGGGGCTACGACGTCGCCGACTACAAGGGCGTGCACCCCGAGTTGGGATCGATGAAAGACGCCGAGGAGTTGATCGCGGCTGCGGGCGAGAGAGGGATCAAGATCCTTCTCGACCTCGTCCCCAACCACACGTCGCGCGCTCATCCCTGGTTCGTAGACGCGCTCTCGTCGAAGGATGCGCTCCACCGCGACTGGTACGTCTGGGCCGACCCGAAGCCCGACGGGTCCCCGCCGAACAACTGGTTGAGCATGTTCGGCGGCAGCGCCTGGGAGTTCGACGAGAGCTCGGGCCAGTACTACCTCCACAACTTCCTCGATTCCCAGGCCGACCTCAACTGGTGGAGCGACGACGTCCGTGACGCGTTCGACGACGTCCTCCGGTTCTGGTTCGAGAAAGGAGTAGCCGGTTTCCGCATCGATGTCGCCCACGCGGTGGTCAAGGACAAGGAACTCCGGGACAACCCGCCGACCGAGGCAGACGATCATCCAGAGATAAGAAGGGTCGGACAGCGGACCGTCTATTCGATGAATCGACCCGAGGTCCACGACGTCTTGAGGGGGTGGCGGAAGGTCGCCCGCTCCCAGGACCCGCCGAGGATCCTGGTGGGGGAGACGTACGTGCTCGATCTTCCTCGCCTCGCGACGTTCTACGGCAACGGCGACGAGCTCGATCTCGCATTCAACTTCCCGATGGTGTTCTCACCGCTCGTCGGGCCGGTGATGAAGGAGACGGTCGAGATGACCTTCGATCAGCTACCGGAGGTGGCCTGGCCGGTGTGGATGGGGTCGAACCACGACGTCTTGAGGTTTCCGACGAGGTGGTGCGCGGGCGACGAACGTAAGATCAGGATCGCCCTGATGATGCTCCTCACGCTGCGGGGGACACCCTTCCTCTATTACGGCGACGAGATCGGGATGACGAACGTCGATGTCCCATACGAGCAGATGAAAGATCCGGTAGGCCTGCGCTTCCACCCCGAGAACGTGGGCCGGGACCCGGGCCGGACCCCGATGCAGTGGTCGGGCGACGAAGGTGCCGGGTTCACCGACCCCGGTGTCACCCCCTGGCTCCCGTTCGGGGACCACGACCGGATCAACGTGGAGGACCAGAAGGCCGCCGGGGGCTCGATCCTCCACCTCACCAGAGACCTGATCTCACTTCGGAAGAAGACCGAGGATCTGCGTTCGGTGACCCAGGTGACGATCCCGTCGCCGGACGGATCGTTCGCCTACGCCAGGGGCGCTGCGACGGCGGTGGTCTTGAACATGGACGATGCGCCCCGTACCTTCGAGATCGACGGCGACGTACTGCTCACCTCCTCGGGCCGGGATCTCAGTGCGAGCCCACTGAACCTCGAGGGCTGGGAGGGAGCGATCCTCGTCCGCGGCTAGATAATTGCTCGGGGTATTTAGTCGCCAAAAGCCTTGCCCTGCAACAGGATTCAGCATAGTATCGAACGTATGTTCGCCATGACCGGAGCACAAGCAAAAGCACTTCTGGGGCCGGTGAAACCCGCGGGGGAGCTCAGCGCCACCGAGGCCCAGAGGCACGAGGCCTACCGGGCAAGGACCCTCAGGCGGCTCGATCTCGAGGACCGCATCACGAAGCAGCAAGCCGAGGTCAATGCCGGGACCGCGTATCTGGTGGAGCTCCTGAACGAACATCTGGCCGAGGACTTCTGGAAGGACCACGACGGGC
>JAENWQ010000278.1 GCA_016649855.1 Actinomycetota bacterium
CACCAGCGAAGACATGCGGGATACCGGCGCCAAGCGCATCGAGCTCTGCTCCGCGGTCGAGGCGTACACGAAGGCGAAGAAGGACCACAAGCGGATCGACTTCGGCGATCAGGTGACGAGCGCGGTCGAGATCCTCGAGGGTTTCCCGGAGGTCACCAAGCAGCTCCGCGACCGGTTCCCGATGGTTCTGCTGGACGAGTATCAGGACACCAACGTCGCGCAGCGACGGATGATCGAGGCCCTCGTTGGTAAAGGGGGCGCGGTGACCGCCGTCGGCGACGCGCGCCAGGCGATCTACGCGTTCCGTGGGGCGACGATGTACAACCTGATCGGTTTCCCCGACCACTTCCCGCGTGCCGATCGCGTCCCGTATCAGCACATCTCGCTCTCCGAGAACTTCCGTTCCGGCTCGAACATTCTCGACGTTGCCAACCGCGTCGTGGACCGCATCGACCCGTCTCGCCGCCCCGGGAACCCTCTCCGTCCCAACCCGTCGAACGGGACCGGCCGCGTCGTCCTCGGCATGTTCGCGGACGAGGCCGCCGAGGCGGCGTGGATCGCGGATCGCTGCAACGAGCTCCACGGGACCTCGGTGGCCGAGGGACGCGACCCGGTGATGTGGCGAGACGTGGCGATCCTCGTTCGCCGGAAGGCGGCGATGGACGCGCTGATCAAGGCGCTCGAGGACAAGGACGTCCCGGTCGAGGTCGTGGGCCTGGGTGGGCTGTTGAAGACCCCCGAGGTGATCGAGATCGTCGCGTGGATCAGATGTCTCGAGACCAAGCCGTCGGCGAACCGGTGGCTGGCGCGCGTCCTCCTCGGACCCCGGTGGAGGATCCACTACCGGGACCTCGCTCTCTGCGCCCGCTGGGCGGCCAACCGCAACCAGGGTCTCAAGCTGAGGCTGGCCGGCGGTGACGAGGGCCTCGCCTACGACATGGAGCCAGGCGACGTCGGATTCGCGCTGGTCGAGTGCCTCGATCACCTCGACGAGGTCGAGGGCCTGGGAGACGAAGGTCGCCGGAGGCTCGGGGACTTCGCCGACCGACTTGGGACCTTGCGCAAGAAGGTGAACGCAACGCTCCTGGAGCTGGTCCAGGAGATCATCGCGGTCACCGGTATCGCCGATGCGCTCGCGGCTTCTCCCACGCGCGCCGCGGCTGCGGCGCGGCAGAACGTGGCCAACTTCCTCGACTACGTGGCCCAGTTCTCCCCGGTCGAGGGCGAGGCGACCCTTCGCAGCTTCATCGCCTATCTCGAGGCGGCGGACGACGCCGAGGAAACCCTCGAGGCGGCGCAGCCCGCCGACAGCGACTCCGTGAAGCTCATGACCGTTCATGGGGCAAAGGGTCTCGAGTTCGAGTGCGTGTTCGTCCCGTCGGTTGCCTCGCGCACCAACAAGAAGGGCGACAAGGTCTACTCGATCTTCCCGAACGACCGGGCATCGAACCCGCTGACGAGCTACCGCGAACTGCCCTACGAGGTCCGCGAGGATGCGCCTCACCTGCCGCAGTGGACCGGCAAGCTGAGGGACTTCGAACGTGAGGTCAAGGAACGGGCCCGGGAAGACGAACGCCGGCTGTTCTACGTAGCGTTGACCCGGGCGAAGCAATACCTCGCGGTTAGCGCGGCGTGGTGGTACGGGCGTGATCCGTTCTCACGGGGGAGCTCGCTCTTCTGGGACGAGATGCGTGAGATGACCGACGAGGGGCTCGTCGACCTCGTTGTCGAAGCCGAAGAGCCGGGAGAGAATCCGTTGTTCGAGGCTCTCGAAGCCGAGCGGATGTGGCCGCCCCAGCCGCGCCTGGGAGACGGTGACGACCTCTTCCCCGAAGGGTGGGGC
>JAENWQ010000260.1 GCA_016649855.1 Actinomycetota bacterium
CCTACGTCTCCGGGACGCTGCTGGCCGTAAGGGCGCTCCCCGGCCGCGTGGGTCTCACCCGCGGCCTCGACACCCTCCTGCTCGAAAGCTGACGAGCGCTAGGGATCCTCTTCCAGATCGGGCTCGGGCTCCCGGCCCAACAGGGATGCGCGGATCTCGTGTCCGTGCTTCGTGGCCGCTATGAGACTCACCACGTCGCCCACCTCCAAGGTCGTGTCGGAAGACAGGAAGATGAGGTGCGGGCCGCGCGCGAGGCTGAGAGGAACGGTTCCGTGGGGCCAGCCACAGTCGTCCGTTGTCTTGCCGAGGAGCGGGGATGCATCGCCCACGGTCTCCTCGATGAGCGTGGTCTGGCTCCCGACTCCTCCGAGTCGCTTGAGGCTGCCGCTCAGGGCATCCCGGTAGCCGCGGATGAGATCACTCATCCCGACGATCCCGATGACGGTGTGATGAGGGTCGATCACGCATGCCCAGTTCACTCCCAGGCTGGTTAGGTGATCGATCACCACATCGAGATGGTCGTCGTTCACTACCGTCGGCCACTCCTCGTGGATCAGAGGCCGGAGCTCCTGTAGGTCGTCCTCGGCGAGCGCTTCGACGAGTCGCCGTTTCTGGACGGCGCCGACGAACCTGTTGTCGGCATCGACCACGGGCGCACCAGGAAGATGCCTGTCGTCAAGAAGCGCTATCGCTTCGTGCGGCGACGCGGTAGCCGGGATCAAGAGGCGAGGGTTGGACATGACGGTGTTCACGGGCACCATCGCAAGCAGGGGCGCCTGGAACCGGAATCGGTGCGAGGGCGACTCCGCCCGATTGAGAAGTTGACTGCGGTACATCGTCACGTCACCGACGACGAGTGCGGCCAGACCGAGCGCCACCATCGCGGGAGGGAGCAGAGCCAGGCTCCCGGTCATCTCGGCAACCATCAGCATCAGTGCGAGATACGCGTGCGAGACGGCCCCGAAGCAGGCGATCATGCCGACCACCATGAACGGCGCGGGCCCTGCCGGTAGACCGCCCGCAACCGACTCGAGAACCCGCCACAACCCCAGTCCGAGGAAGCCCCCGATGACCATCCCGGGTCCGAATATGCCGCCGGATCCGCCCGACCCGATCGACAACGAGGTTGCGAGGATCTTGATGAAGGGCAGGAGCAGGATGACCCAGAGTGCGATATCCGGCAGCGAGCCGTTCATCCCCCTCTGTACCCACCCGTATCCGGTCCCGAGTGTCTCCGGAAAGATGAGCCCGATGCCGCCGACCATAAGCCCGGCGACCGCCGGCTTGATCATCCGGCTGCCGGGGACCCGATGCGTCAGATTCGTGATCCCGTAGAAGGTCTTGGAGTACACGAGGCCCACCCCGCCGGCAGCAAGACCGAGAAGCGCGTAATAGAGGAGCTGTACCGGATTGTCGAAGTGGTTGCCCCGCAAGAACCCGAAGATCGGAGTGAACCCCTCGACCGCACCGAAGATGGAGAACCCGATGATCGAGGCCACCATCGAGGGCAGCAGGGCGTCGGCTTCGATGTCCTCGCGATAGAGGATCTCGGCCCCCAGAACGGCTCCCCCCAGGGGGGCTCGGAAGATCGCGCCGATGCCGGCACCGATACCCACCGTGACGGCGATCCGAGCATCGGTGGGGCTGAGGTTCAGCCGGCGAGCCAGCAGTGACCCGAACCCGGCACTGATCTGTGCCGTCGGTCCTTCCCGACCCGCCGATCCACCCGACCCGATCGTCACGGCGGAGGCGATGATCTTGACGACCGACACGCGGGCGCGGATCCCTCTGGGGTCCCTGTGCACCGCCTCGATCGCCGCGTCGGTGCCGTGTCCCTCGGCCTCGGGAGCGAATCGGAAAACGATGATCCCGGAGATCAGGCCGCCGAGCCCCACGACCAGAGGGATCGCCCACGGGCGTGCGAATCCCGCCGAGCCCAGCGAATTCCCCTCCCCCACGGGGGCCGGTGGATGGTATCCACCGAGGAACTCAAGGAAGAAGCGAGAGGCCAGCTCCACGGCGGTGATGAACGCGATCGCTCCCAGCCCCGCAACGATCCCGATCAAAGTGCCCAGGACCAACCACTTCCGCAGATAGCTGGCGTCCTTGATACGGGTGAGATTGGCGAGTAGCGCGCTCATAGAACAGGTTGGGACCCTTCGGTCGAACTGTGGTGGACGCTAGCGAGGGTACCCCCGGATCACCGGATCAGGTCGCGGCCCTCTTCCGCGTCTGCACCCCGCTCACCCAACTCCATGTCGAACCCGTCGAGCAGATCGAACACCTCCTCGGCCGCCCAGGCTCGGTTCCGTTTCCCGACGGTCAACTGCGTAACCACCCCGCGCTCGGCCAGTTGATTCAGAGCTTGCCGGGCAGCTTCCTCGGAGACCCCGAGCACCTCGCTCGCCGAGCTCACCGAAACTAAGGGGTGAGCGACCAAGCCCTCGATCAGACCCCTGGCGGTAGATCCCTTCCGGGGTCGACCGGCGCGCCTGAGCCAATCCGCCTGGAGCTCCGCGATCTCGCGAGCTAGATCATGCGCCTGCCTGGCAGAAGCTGCGGTCGCTTCCGCAAACACGCTGATCCAAGGATCGATCTCGTC
>JAENWQ010000149.1 GCA_016649855.1 Actinomycetota bacterium
CGTCCTAGCAAGTTCAGAATCACAAAAGAGCCCGCCGGTCTCCCGGCGGGCTCTTTTCGTACGCCGGGAAGTAACCAGAGCTGGCCAAGGTTGTAAGAATCCGGTGATGAGTTCCAGGACTCTCGAGGTCCACGTCGACTGCGACGAAGGTTGCTTTGAGCTCCCCGCGTGGCGGGAGCTATTCGCGCGCGACGCCAAACGTCACGTCTTTGCGTCTCCCGAATGGAACCGGGTTTGGTGGGAGGAGTTCGGAGACGGCAAGGATCTCCTGATCCTCACGCTCGCGGCCGCGGATGACATCGTGGCGATCTGCCCCCTGTACCGCAAGGTCGAGGACAACAAGAAGATCCTCAGGTGGGTGGGAGGTATCGATCTCACCGATTACCTCGGTCCGATCTGCGATCCGGATGACAGGGGAGAGGTCGCCGACCGCCTCGTCGAGTGGCTCGGGACGACAGACTTCGAGTGGGATGTGTTCGACGCGCACAACATGCCGGTCCCGTTCGGCTTCACCGAGTTCCTGGTCGAGCGTGCGGACGACGCCGGTTTCGGCTTTGCTCTCCAGCAGGAAGAGACCGCGGCGATCCTCAGGCTCCCCTCCTCCTGGGACGACTACCTCGCGTCGCTCGACTCCAAGGCTCGGCACGAATTGAAGCGCAAGCGCCGCAGGATCGAGAGGGAGCATCCCGACACCAAGGTCCGTGCTTCCACCAAGGAGACGCTCGATGGTGATCTGAAGATCTTCTTCGACATGCATCGCGGCGCCGAAGGTATGAAGGGCCACTTCATGCGTCCCGAGATCGCCACCTTCTTCGAGAGAGTTGCGAGAGCGTTCTCCGACATCGGGTGGTTGAGACTCGATTTCCTCGAGATGGGCGATACCGCGGTGGCCTCAACCTTCGGGTTCGAGTTGAACGACACCCTCTATCTCTACAACTCTGCCTATGAGCCGGATCTCTCGCGCCTGTCTCCCGGGCTCATCCTGGTCTCCGAACTGGTGAGTGACTCGATCGAGCGAGGGCTCGATGTTTTCGACTTCCTCCGAGGCCCCGAACGCTACAAATATCAGCTGGGCGCGGAAGCGATCCCGCTGAACAACGTGCAGGTCTTCAAGGAAGGAACGAGCCGGTGAGGGGAGACTCCGTCGAACGTACCGCGGTCGTCGTCTACCACTCGTCCCCGCTGCCGGAGCCGGGATCAGGCGACGCTGGCGGGATGACGGTCTATGTCCGGGCCGTGGCCACCGCGCTTGCGGATAGAGGCGTGAAGACCGACATCTTCACCCGTGCTACGTCTGAGGTCCCGGCCGTCGTCGAGTGGTATCCGGGAGTTCGAGTCATCTCGATCGAGGCCGGACCTCTGGAACCGATCGCGAAGGAAGAGCACCGCCGGTACATCCCAGAGTTCGCCGCCGGGATCCGGGCCTTCGCGATGGCGGAGGGGATCTTGTACGACATCGTTCATTCGCATTACTGGCAATCGGGAGTCGCCGCGATGGAACTCGCGCGCGCGTGGAGTGTGTCGCACGTTCATTCTCATCACACCCTCGGCAAGGTGAAGAACAGTTACCTGGCCCCCGGTGATGAGCCCGAACCGCAGAGCCGTCTTGATGGAGAGGACGACGTCATCCGGAGCGCGGACGTGCTGGTTGCGTCCACCGACGACGAGTGGCGGCACCTGGCCTGCCTCTACCTTGCGGATCACGACAAGCTGAAGACGATCCACCCCGGAGTCGACCGAGCGTTGTTCCATCCGGGAGATCGGGGATCCGATCGCGTGCGGCTGGGTCTCGGGGACGAAGCCGTCCTGCTCTATGTCGGGCGGATCCAGAGGCTGAAGGGGATCGACCTCGCTATCAGCGCGTTTGCCGAGCTTGTTCCGGCGCTCGACCGTGACGTGCGCTTCGTGATCGTGGGTGGAGCCAGCGGACCGTATGGGGAGATCGAGCTCGAGCGGCTGAAGGAACTCGCGTCCCGCCTCGGGGTCGCTTCAAAGGTGCGCTTCGAGGGCCCCCAACCACACGAGAAGCTTCCGACCTATTACCGGGCTGCCGACGCGGTGCTGGTCTGTTCGCACTCGGAGTCTTTCGGTCTCGCCGCCCTCGAGGCCCACGCATGTGGAACACCGGTGGTGGGCACACCGGTCGGCGGGTTGTCCTACATCGTGGCCGACGGAGCCTCTGGGTTCCTCTCGGAATCTCGCGATCCGACGGAATTCGCGGGGCGACTCAAGACGCTGTTGTCGGATGACGATCTGCGACGAGACTTCGGTGTCTGCGCGGTCGAACGGGCCGCTACGTTCTCGTGGGCGACGACCGCCTCGGAGTTCCACGAGCTCTATGACCGTCTACTGGGCGAGGGTCTGGCGGAAGCATGTACGTGCTAGTGGCACGTCGAGACGCGAAAAAATCGAGAAAATCTTTCACCTCTCTGACCTGCCCGTATGTGGCTCTATCAGCACCTCGCGTGCTTGACGTGCGACCGCGCGCGTCGCTATGTTCCTGCACGTTCCGTTGAGCGGTTGGCCGCTCGTCGGAACAGTCGGCCCCAGAAGCTGAAGCCGGGCCGGGCCTCGTGTGTGGGGAAGTGCACGAGTCCCGAACCGACCTAGGTTTCTGGGGCCGACTGTTTTCTCTTCACTTCCCAACGAGCGATCGCAGGAAGAAACGCAGGTTGGCCGGACGTTCCGCCATGCGGCGCATGAGGTACGGGTACCAGGCTGAGCCGAACGGGACGTAGGTCCTAACGCGGTACCCGTCCGAGGCCAGCTGCTCCTGGAGGTCGCGCCGGATCCCGTAGAGCATCTGGATCTCGTACGACGACTTCCCCTTGTCAGAGTTGACCGCGCACCGCCCGGCATGGGCGATCAGGTGCGAATCGTGGGTTGCGATCGCCGGGTCCGAGCCCTTTTCGAAGAGCCAGGCGGTGAGGAATCGGTATTGGGCATCGATCTCTTTCTTCTTCTGAAGGGCGATCTCTTCGGCTTCTATGTAGGCCCCCTTCACGAGCCGGACCTTCGGTGCCAGGTCGACCATCTCCTCGAGGTCCCCGGGCGTTCGTCTGAGGTAGACCTGCATCGCGATGTGTAGGTCGTCGAAGTCCACCTTGAGGTGCTTGTAGATGTCGAGCGTGTCGGCGACGTACTCGGATTGCTCCATGTCGATCTCGACGTAGGTGCCGATCGCCTGCGCCTCGGCAGCCAGCCGCCTGACGTAATCGATGCACGCGCCCTTGTCGAACGCGAGCCCGAGCTGAGTGAGCTTGATCGAAACCGTCGTGTCGATCTTCGTCTCTTCGATGCGGCGGATCGAAGTGAGGTATTCGTCGAACGCGGCTTCGGCCCCCGATGGATCCTCTACACCATCGCCGAGAAGGTCGAGGATGCCGCCGATGCCTCTCGCGTTGAGATCCTTGATGACCGCGATCGCGTCCTCGAGCGTGTCACCGGCGATGAACCGTCTGACTACTGGCCGGGAGAGCTTTCCTTCCGTTACAAGCTTCTGAACGCGCTTCTTTTCGGCTGCCCAAAGGAGCACTCGCCCCAGAACCACCCTTCCCCCTCATCTTTGACGGGTCGATGACCTGTAATGATAGGACCACTATGAGCAAGCTAACCGTGCTGGGTGCAGGAAAGATGGGCGAGGCCCTCGTTGGAGGATTGCTCGCTTCCGGGTGGAGGCAGCCGGGGGAGATCACCTGCACCGCCCGCAGCGAAGAGCGTCTGAAGGAGCTGGCGGCGCGTCACGGCGTCGATGTGACCTCCGATAACGCGGCCGCCGTCTCAGACGCCGATGTGATCGTTCTGGCGGTTAAGCCCCAGGACATCGAGCCGCTCCTTGCGGAGATCTCTCCGTACGTTCGTAGCGATCAAACCGTCCTGTCCGTATGCGCCGCGATCACGACGGCGTTCATCGAGAAGCGTCTTGGGGTAGACGTCCCCGTCGTTCGAGCGATGCCCAACACGCCTTCGGTTGTACACGAGGGGATGGCCGGGATCGCGGCAGGGAAGCACGCGTCCGAGGCTCACCTCGAGATCTGCCGGGAGATCCTGACTCACGTCGGGCGCGTAGTGACGGTGGCCGAGGATCACCTCGACGCGGTGACGGCGATCTCCGGGTCGGGCCCCGCGTACTTCGCGTTGCTTGCCGAAGCGATGATCGAGGCAGGGATCCTCCTCAGTTTGTCGCGCGAGATCTCCACCGAGCTGGTGGTCCAGACCATGCTCGGGTCCGCCAAGATGATGCGTGACGAGCACATGCACGCTGTTGAACTGCGCGAGATGGTGACCTCACCAGGAGGAACCACGATCAGGGCGATCCGCGTGCTCGAGCAAGCGGGTGTCAGGGCGGCCTTCCTCGACGCGATCCAGGCGGCGATGGACCGCTCTCAGGAGCTTGCGCGAGGCGATTCGGAGACCTGAAGGCTGGGATGATCGTCAGGGAAGCCACCCGAGAAGACTTCGAGGAGTTATTCGATGTCTTTGAGTCGGTAGCGGCGGAGAAGAAGTGGATCGGACAGGAAACGCCGCTCGATCGAGAAGGGCGGATCTCCACGTGGAACGAGTACCTCGAGGTGGAGGGGTCCGTCATGCTCGTGGCCGAGGACGAGGGCAAGCTCGTTGGGATGGCGACCTTGAAGAACAAGGGACCGGCCGACCTCGGGATGCTCGTTGCCCAAGACTCCAGAGGTCACGGCATCGGTACCGCCTTGCTCGAGGCGTGCATCGCCTGGGCGAGAGCCAATGGTCACTACAAGATCACGCTGCAGACATGGCCGCACAACCAACCTGCCATCACTCTGTACGAGCGCTACGGCTTCGAACGTGAGGGATACCTGCGCAAGCACTGGCGGAGGAAGTCCGGAGAGCTCTGGGATTCGGTCGTTATGGGACTCGTCCTCGAGGACTGAGCCGGACGCCCGCGCCCCATTAGGATGCACCTCTAGCGATCGAGGTCCGGTCGCGTTCATCTAGAGGGAGCAACTCATGTCACCTCGTACCGAGTACGGGAACTTCATCAACGGCGAGTGGGTACCGGCCATATCCGGAGAGACGTTCGAGAGCCGCAACCCCGCGGATGCCTCGGAGGTCATCGGCACGTTCGCCAAGTCCGGTGCGGCCGATGTCGATGCTGCGGTTCAGGCTGCCAAGGCGACGCACCGCGAATGGATGCTGACCCCGGCCCCCGAACGCGCCGACTACATCCTGCGCGCGGGCCTGCTCCTCGAAGAACGCAAGGAAGACATCGCTCAGGTCATGACCCGAGAGATGGGCAAGACACTGAAAGAAGCGCGCGGTGACATCCAGGAGGGCATCGACTTCGCCTTCTACATGGCCGGTGAGGGTCGCAGGATGTTCGGCGAGACCATGCCCTCAGAGCTGCGCAACAAGTTCTACATGACGGTGAGACACCCGATCGGCGTGGTCGGCCTCATCACCCCGTGGAACTTCCCGATAGCGATCCCGACGTGGAAGTCGTTCCCCGCTCTCGTCTCCGGTTGCACGGTGGTGTTCAAGCCGGGCGAAGACGTTCCGCTGTGCGCTGCCCTCCTCACCGAGATCTTCTCCGAGGTCGGCATCCCGCCGGGCGTGTTCAACGTGGTGAACGGTTTCGGTGAAGACGCAGGCGCGGCCCTCGTGGACCATCCCGACGTCGCCGGCATCTCTTTCACCGGCTCGCTCGAGGTCGGGCGCCTGATCAACGAGCGGTGCGGGCGCCAGATGAAGCGATGCTCGCTCGAACTGGGAAGCAAGAACATCCAGATCGTCATGCCCGACGCTGACATGGACATCGCGGTCGAGGGCGCGGCATGGGGCGCGTTCGCCACCTCAGGACAGCGGTGCACGGCCACCTCCCGGCTGGCCATCCATAACGACGTCCACGACGAGTTCACCGAGAAGCTTCTGACGCGGGTCAAGGGGATGAAGGTCGGCAACGGACTGGACCCCGAGGTCGAGCTTGCGCCGGTCATCAACGAGAAGCAGAAGAACCGGATCCTCGAGTACATCAAGCTGGGTCAGCAGGAGGGTGCCAAGATCCTCACCGGGGGCAACGAGTTGACCGGCGAAGGTTACGAGGGCGGCAACTACATCGAGCCCACCGTGTTCGATGACATGACCGCCGACATGCGTATCGCAACAGAGGAGATCTTCGGTCCCGTCACCGGAATCATGCGGATCGACTCGATCGACGACGCCATCGAGATCGCCAACAAGGTCGAGTACGGCCTGTCGTGCGCGATCTACACCCACGACATCACCAACGTCTTCCGTGGCATCCAGGAGATCGAGTTTGGGCTGATCTACTTCAACGCCCCAACGATCGGTGCCGAGATCCAGGTTCCCTTCGGCGGCATGAAGAACACGGGCAACGGCCACCGCGAAGCGGGGCCCGTTGCGGTCGATTTCTTCACCGAGTGGAAGACGATCGCGGTCGACTTCTCCGGCCGCCTGCAAAAGGCACAGATAGAAGACTGATGTCCGTTGCGCTTGTTACCGTCGATAACATCGCCCGGGAGTACGACTTCGGGCCGCAGCATCCACTGCGGCCGGAGCGCGTCCACCTGACTTACGAGAGCATCCGGGCTCTCGACCTGATCCACCGGCCCAACGTGGACGAGATCCCCGCGCGCGTGGCGACCGAGGAGGAGGTTCGGGCCGCTCACTCAGCCGACTACGTCGAGGTCGTCAAGGCTCTCGACTGGGGCATGATGCCGCCGTCGCAGGCGCTCCACTACGGCCTCGGTACGCCCGACAATCCGGTCTTCGTGAACATGCACGCGGCGTCGTGCGCGGTGGCGGGGGCCAGCCTGACCGC
>JAENWQ010000209.1 GCA_016649855.1 Actinomycetota bacterium
AGTAGTGCTGGATCTCTGCCGAGATGGAGTGGTTGCCCTTGAGTGGGTCGAGCACTCGGGCCGCTGGGAGCGCGTACCGGCGCAGCCGTGCCAGGTGCTGTTTCACCTGGTAGATCTGACGCTGGATCGGGGCGTTGAAGGTCTCGAGCGCGATGTCCTCGAGGTCTTCGATGGTCACCTCGAGCCGGTCGGCGACGTCCTGGTAATCGTCGACCACGACATCGAGCAACGTGTGCAACAGCGACGTCGCACCATCCTCGACGTCCATGTCTCCGTCGTCCCAGCGGCGCCTGGCCTCCGCCAACGTGCGCTCGGCTCCAGAATGGAGGGCGAAGATCCATCGTTCGCCGATGAAGCAAGCGATCTGGGACGCTTCGAGCTGCTGATCCTCCTCATCGAGCTGCTGGAACACGACGAAGAGGTGGTCCGGGTACTGCTCGACCTTCGGCCGCTGCCGGGTGTGGATCGCATCCTCGACGGCCAGCGCGTGGAGAGAGAACTCCTCGGCCAGCTTCTCGAGCATGCCACCTGGGATGTCGTTCGCGTCGACCTCTGCCCACACGAGATTCCGGCGGTCGGCGCACAGATCCGAGAGGGAGTCGAGATCGGTGACGGTCGTCCACGATCCGTCCCTCTGACACATGGCAAGCATGTCCCGGAGCATAAGCCGTGGACCCCCCGGCGGCCGTTACACGCTCGGGGGGTGAGGTTCACCCGTTCGCGCCACGAAGGCAGGGGCTTTTGTTCGGATTGTCTAAACCGGTGCCGCTCACCGTCCGTTAACCTCATGTTTGAAGAGCCGTTCAACCAACGACCGAGAGCGCTCGAGAGATAAGGAGTCCCTGTGGTCACATCGCACGAGGCCATCGATGCTCGCGCCGATGCCATCCGCGCCCAGGAGGTTGCGGCCTTCGAGGCCCGAACCCGCGCCTCGAAGACGCTCTACGATCGGGCCGAGACCTCGATGCCGTTCGGGGTGACGTCCTCGTTCCAGGCGGGCGACCCCTACCCGATCTACCTAGCCGAGGGCCACGGGAGCCACGTCGTCGACATCGACGGCAACGACTACATCGACTTCCACAACGGATTCGGCTCGATGGCGGTCGGGCACGCCCATCCGAAGGTCACCGAGGCGATCATCAAGACCGCGAGGTCAGGGACCCAGTTCGCGACGACCACCGAGACCGCCGTCCGGTTCGCCGAGGAGTTAAAACGGCGGTTCAACCTCGAGAAGATCCGCTTCACGAACTCGGGCACGGAGTCGACCATGGACGCCGTACGCCTCGGGCGCGCCGCCTCCGGCAAGGACATCCTGCTGAAGATCGAAGGGTCCTATCACGGGCACCACGATGCGGTGATGTTCTCGGTCGTGCCGTCGCTCGATTCGGGTGACGGGGGAGAACGGCCGTGGTCGGTGCCGTTCTCGAAGGGGATCCCCCCCGACACCGCGAAGTACACGAAGATCGTTCCGTTCAACGACATCCCGGCCCTGGAGCAGATGCTTACCGATCACGGAGACGAGATCGGAGCGATGATCCTCGAGCCGGTGATGATGAACATCGGGATCGTGCTACCGAAGCCCGGCTACCTCGAAGCCGTGCGAGAGCTCTGCACAAAGCACAATGTGGTTCTGATCTTCGATGAGGTCAAGACCGGCGTAACGATCGCTGCAGGAGGTGCGACCGAGTACTTTGGCGTTCAGCCCGATCTCGTCTGCCTCGCGAAGTCGATCGGGGGAGGGATCCCGACCGGCGCGTTCGGGGGCCGGGCCGATCTGATGGACGAGATCGAGCACGGCGTCGCCGCCCTCGGGACGTTCAACGGGAACCCCCTGTCGGCCGCTGCCGGGCTGGCGGCCCTTACCGAGGTCTTGACCCCGGACGGTTACGAGCACCTCAGGGCGCTCGGGACACGGCTGGCGACCGGTTGCAAGGAGGTCCTCGACCGGCACGGGATCCCCGCGGTCACGACCGATCTCGGATGCAAGGGCTCGATCACGTTCCGGGACAAGCCGCTCGAGAACTACCGGGACTTCAAAGAGGTCGACGGGTCGCTCTTCGAGGCTTACTGGTACTGGGTCGTCAACCGGGGCATCTATCAGACCCCCGGCAAGGAAGAGCAGTGGACGATCTCGGTTCAGCACAGCGAAGCCGACATCGACCGGTCGATAGAGGTCCTGGCCGAGTACTGCGAGGCCATCAACAAATAGTCCCGCGGCATCAGCCCTAGACGATCTCGATCTCGATGCGTTTGTTGGCCTTGCCTTTGCTCTTGTAGCCGGTGACGTTGATGCGGCCGACCTCCGCGGTCGTCGCGACGTGCGTGCCGCCGTCGGCCTGGATGTCCAGGCCCTCGATGTCGACGACTCGCACTTCGGTGATGCCGGCCGGGAGCAGGTTGATCTTGGTGCGGATCAGATCGGGGTCCTTGTCGGCTGCATCCCGGGGAAGGAAACGGACCGAGATCGGCCGGTCCGCGGAGACTTCGACGTTGATCTTGTCTTCGATCTCGCGCACCAGCTCCTGGGACATGTTCTCGAACTCGAAGTCCATGCGGGCCGACAGAGGCTGCATGTTCCCGCCGGTGACCTTCGTGCCGTAGTCGCGCCACACCACGCCGCAGAGGATGTGGAGCGCGGTGTGGGTGCGCATCAATCCGTGGCGGCGGTCCCAGTCGAGGGCGCCGTTGACCGCGGTCCCCACCGGGGGGGCCGCGGCGTCGAGGTCGTGCCAGATGAGGTCTCCGTCGCGCCGGACCTTCTCGACGCGCCGGGTCTCGCCCTCGAACGTGAGCGTGCCGGCGTCGGCCGGCTGACCGCCGCCGGCGGGATAGAACGCGGTCCGGTCGAGCGCCACGGAGTTTCCCTCGGAGGCAACCACGGTCGCGTCGAAGTCGCGCAGGTACGCGTCCTTCTGGAAGAGCATCTCGGTCGGCATCAGAGAGCTACGGGAGCCCGGACCCGGCCTTCCCGCGTGCGGATGATGCTGACGAGCGCATAAACGGCTCCGATCATGAAGATCAGGGTACCGAGGACGTTGACCTGAACCGGAACGCCGAGCCGGGAAGCACCGGCGATCCACAGCGGCAGCGTGACGTAGCCGCCGTTGTTGAACAGCGTGATCACGTAGTCGTCGAGGGACAGCACGAAGGCGAGGAGCGCGGCGGCCATGATGCCCGGCCAGATCAGTGGGAAGGTCACGGTCCAGAACGTGACCCACGGGCTCGCACCGAGGTCTCCGGCCGCGTCCTCGAGGTTCTGATCGAACCCCGCGGTACGCGCCTTGACCGTCACCACCACGTAGGAGATCGAGAACATGATGTGCGCGATGAGAACGGTCGTGAATCCGCGGGCGACGTTGAGCGTGACGAACAGGGACAACAGTGCGGCGCCGAGCACGACCTCCGGGCTGGCCATCGGCAAGAATAGGAAAAGGTTGAGCCCGGAGCGCCCCTTGAAGGTGAACCGGGTCAGGGCCAGCGCGATCAAGGTTCCGAGGATCGTGGCGATTAGCGCGGTCAGGAACGCGATCGTCAGCGAATGGGTGATCGCCTGGTTCAGCTCCTCGAACTCGAACAGCCGGGACGGGGAGTAGTACTTCAGCGTGAAGCCCTCCCACGACAGGTTGAAGCGCCCCTTCGGGTTGTTGAATCCGAAGACGATCATGAATATGACCGGCGCGAAGAGGTACGCGATCGCGAGTTTCGTGTACGCGTGCAAGAACCATTCGCGGCGGCGCGGTTCCGAGATCACCTCGGGCTTCTTCTCTTGCGCGGCTCGCACCATCAGCCGGTCATCTCCTCGGTGCCGAGGACGCGCGCGTAGAGGAACACTCCTATGAGGATCGCGCCCATGAGCATGAAGGAGATGGCCGAACCACGCGGGTACGCATTGTTCGTGAGCATCTCGCGCTGCACCACCTGGCCGATCATCGTCGTGTTGACTCCGCCCAGGAGCTCAGGATTGATCGGGTCACCGACCGCGGGGATGAACGTGAGCAGAGACCCGGCGAACAAGCCGGGGAACGACAACGGCAGGGTCACCTTGAGGAAGGCTTGCCGGCGGCTCGAATAGAGATCGGCGGCCGCATCGAGAAGCCTCGGGTCCATCTTCTCGAGGGACACGTAGATCGGTAACGCCATGAACGGCAGGAAGTTGTAGGTCATGCCGGCGATGACCGCAGTCAAGGTCGCCAGGACTTGATAACTCTCGGGAAGGAGGCCGATGTCCTTCAGCGTCCCAAGGAGGATGCCCTCGTCGGCGAAGATCGTCTTCCACAT
>JAENWQ010000162.1 GCA_016649855.1 Actinomycetota bacterium
GAACCGGCACAAGAGGTGAAGAGGAGAAGAGTCGCAGAGACGAGGGCGGACCATCGGATCAGCAGCCTCAGGTTCCTTTTCATCATCCTTTTTCCTTTCTCGCGCCCTCCTCTTTGAGGGAAGGCTGCTTCAGGCCCCTTCGGCCTCTCGCCGGATGGTTCGGGTGGTGGACAGCACGATCCAGATCAGTCCGATCCATATCAAGGCGACCAGTACGGCCATGAGGCGCGGCATCACGACTCGAAGCGGCTCGAGGGTATCGGCGTCGTCACTCCCGAACGAGGACACCGCCTCGGGCGGGACCGTCACGGTGCCGGCAGTCTCGCCGGCCGCAAACTCGTCCGAGCCGCCGAAGCGCACCAGGATCTCAGACCTCTCCTTGCTCGGGTTGAAAGCGATCTTGGCGACCCCCGTGCTGTCCGTCTCCGCGTCGCCCAGGTAGGCCAATCGGGCTCCCAGGATCTCGACCTTTCGGTAGAAGGACACGCTCTCTCCGGAGATGCCCGTTCCCTCCGCGTCAACCAACCGGGCCATGAGGTAGTAGGGGATGTCCGGCTTCGCCGGCTCTTTGAGTTCCAGTGTGAGCGTGGTCGTGTCCGGCCCGGCGGCCGCAACCGGGGCGGCCCCGCCGATCACGAAGACCATCAGCCCAAGGGAGAAAAGCAAGTTTCGGATCCGTTGCCCGCTCACGACCGCACCTGATCGTTCAATTCCTCGATCTCGTCGGCCGACAGCACCGGTACCACCCGGAAGAGAAGGACCAGCAGTAGTGGGATCGCAGCCGCCGCCCCGACGGTAACCATCAACTCGACCCAGGAAGGCGTATACGACCCATAGCTATCACCGAGGAGTGACGGGGCCAGGGTCGGCACGATGATGAGGAACCTCTTCAGCCACATCGCCCCCACGACAAGGCCGGCGGCAATGGTGATCCCCGCGATGGTGCGGGTCTTTCGGAACGCGACCAGCAGCACCGGAACGACCAGACCCATCACAACGAATCCCCAGAAGAGGGGGGCATAGCGATCCAGCATCAGCCCATAGAGGACCGGCGCCTCCTCACGTCCCCCCACGTACCCGGCGGTTGTTACCTCGGTGAACGTGAAATACGCATAGGCCACTCCCATAGCCACCATCAGGTACGCGAGGAAACGGATCGAACGCTCGTCTATCCATTTCTCGAGCCGGTAGACACGCCGGTACGCGACCGAAGCGAGGATCACGATGGCGATGCCTGAGTACACGGCGGCGATCACGAAGTAGGGCCCAAAGATAGTGCTGTGCCAGCCGGGTCTGCTCGTCAGAGAGAAAGCGTAGGAAAGAACGGTATGCACCATGATCGCCAGGGGGACGATCGCGATCGCCACGATCGTCAGGGCGCGGTTCAACGTTCTCCTCTGCACTTCGGTCCCGCGCCATCCGAAAGAGCCCCATCTGTAGAGGCGCGCACGCCAACCTCCGATCCCGTTGCCCTCGCGGAGACGAGCGAGGTCCGGGATCAGGGGCAGTGAGAAGAGGACGAGCGTCGCCAGCAGATAGGTCCCGATCGCCACCATGTCCCACAACTGCGGCGAGTTGATCTGCGGCCTCACAAACATCTCCCATAGCCGCTCCGGTCGTCCGATGTGGATGATCGGAAAGAGAGCTCCGATGATGAGCGTCACCACCGCGGTTGCTTCCGCGATCCTGCTGATGGGGCCTCGCCAGGAGGCGTTCGTTAGCCGCAATATGGCGGACACGAGGGCGCCTCCGTAGCTGAACCCGATGAAGGTCACGAGATCGACCGTGTAAACGCCCCAGAACACCTCGTCGTTGAGACCGGTCACGGACAATCCCTGCGTGAGCTGGTAAATGTAGGCCACGACGCCCCCGGCCACCGGGATGGCTAGTGCGGCGACGCAGAGTAAGAAAGCCCTTCTAGATGAGACCGCAGGGGCCACCGAGGCGTCGTCCAACGAGGAGGGAGAATCTCCCCGCCATCTCGCATCCAGACTCCACACGCTCATATCAGTAATCCAGGTCTTGTCCGTGGCCGGCGATGTAGTAGACACGCGGTGCCGTGCCCATCTCCTCCTTGAAACGGAACGCGTCGTTGTCCCGCAGGAAATCCGACAGGACGACGGTGTCGTGTCCGTTCGTCGCGGTGTCATCCACCAGATCGCCGACGTAGATCGCTTCCATCGAGCAGAACTCGACACACGCCGGGAACCTGCCCTCCCGCAACGCGTGCACACAGTTGTCGCACTTCCCCACGGTCCCCTTCTTCTGAGGGACGGTGAACTCCGGCGTCGAGCTGCGGAACCTCTCCGGGATGTTCGGCGGGTCTTCCCAGTTGAACGTTCGTACACCGTAGGGGCAGGCAGCCATGCACATGCGACAGCCGATGCAGACATTCTGGTCGATGACCACGGCGCCGTCTTCTTGATAGAAGCTGGCGCCCACGGGACAGACTCTTACGCACGGCGCGTTCTCGCACATCTGACACGGGATCGGCATGAAGTAGGTGCCCCCGGTCGCGTCCTCCAGCTCGTGGACCTTGATCCATTCCTGGGTCTCGGGGAGATGATGCATCTTCTGACAGGCGGTCGTGCACTCTCCGCATCCATCGCACCGGCGCAGGTCGATCACCATCGCCCACTGCTGGTCGCCGATCTTTCCCGTCTCGGCCAGCTCGAGGTCCTCCGCCGCGGCCACCCGGCCCGCCAGGCCTTCGCCGAGCACCCCCAGGGCCCCGGCCCCGAGCAGCGCCCCACCCAGGAAGCGCCGACGCGTGATCCCGCTCGAGCCCTTCTCGTTAAGGGAAGACGTCGACGCTCCGGGTTCGATCCGTGGCCCGCTGATCCGCATGGCGACCCCTCGGCCTCCTACCCTTCTTCCTCGATCGTCTTCAAGACGTCGTCCGTGATGGTGAGCAGGGACGGCGCGACATCGAATGGCTTGAAGGTACCGGTCGAGTCATCCGCCCCGGTGGCGACGATCTCGTAGCTCAACGTTCCGGTCGGATAGTCCTTGGGGACGTCGAAGGACGTGGTCCAGAAGAAGTCGGTCGCGTTGTCTGCTGGATGAGGCCCATACCTCATCTCGAATTCCTGACCGTCCGCGAGCGTCACGACGACGCTGTCGAGCATCGAGTCGTCCATCTCTTCGCCGGAGACTGGGTCGATCACCCTCGCTCGCCACACGATCTCCGAGTTGCGGGGGAAACGGCTGGCCAGGACGCACACCTGACTCGCGGCCTGGTCCTCGGGAATGTTGGCGGGGCCGAATACCGTGTCCGCACTCAGGGCCAGAACGCCGGCCGAAACGGGGGCCTGCGTCTCCTCTTGGCCGCCCTCGGTGGCCTCGTCATCCCCCCCTCCGCTACACGCGGTGCCCAGGAGGGCCACGGCCAACGCTGCGGCCGCAAGTACCCACAGTCTTCGTGAACTCACCTTGTGTCCTCCTCTCTGACGTTCTGCTGCAACGAGTGACGTCGTATGGCAGCGACCGCCGCGGCGGCGCCACTGGGACCAGTGTCTGGGTCGGTGGGCCGGCGCGCATCGGGAAGAACCCTCGTTCCGTGTAAGTGGAAACACGTACAGGGAAGAGGGGGCTCAGGGCGTGGGGTTCGCCTCGGTCTCGCTCCACCGGCCGGCGGGGATGCAGGCCTCCACGCGGACCCCTCGACCCGGCTCTGAAGAAAGATCGAACGTGCCCCCGAGCAACAGAGCGCGTTCTTTCATGCCCATCAGACCGAATCGCCCATCCAAGACGGGAAAAGCGTCCGCGCTGATACCTTCGAAGCCGCGCCCGTCGTCGACAACTACGGAGCGCACGCGTTCCACCTCGAACCCGAGATGAGCGACCACGTTCGATGCCTCGGCGTGCTGTTCCACGTTGCGCAGGGCCTCTTGGACGATGCGGAACAAACACAATTCGACATCCGGATGGAGTCTGTGGAGCTGTCCGTGCATCTCGAACCGCGCTCTCATGCCGGAACGGCTGTCGAGATCCTTCACCAGATGCCGAACCGCCGGAACCAGCCCCAGATCGTCGAGCACCGAGGGGCGCAGGGCCCTGCTCAGACGACGCAATTCGTCGACCGTGCTTTCGGTCAGGTCGCGGGCGCGTCCGATCCGCTCCGAAAGGACCGCTGATGATTCCGAGGTCACGGCAACTTCGATGCCATCGAGCTGCCGGCAGACGAGGAAGAGGGATTGCAGAGCTCCATCGTGAACCTCACGAGCCACGCGGATCCGCTCCTCTTCCTGCGCTCTCAGCATCTGCTGGGCGTAGGTCTCCAGCCCTCGGCGGCGGGCCCGCTGTTCGGTGACGTCCCTGAGGATGACCTGAGTCACGGCCCCGCCTCGGGGATCGTCGAACCTGTTGGAAACCGGCTCGATCCAGTGGTCGGGACCGTGGGGGGATCGCACCAGGATCTCCGTGCCTGCACGGTCTTCGTTCTCGATAACCCGAAGGAGCCTCTCGACGCTGTCGGCGTCCATGACATCGGTGAGCCTGCTGCCACGAAGCCTGGACGCGGGGCGACCGACGAGGTTGCCCGCCTCGGCGTTCGCTTCCTCGATCCGTTCGGTCGGACCCAACAGGATGATCGCTTCTCCGGCGCTCTGGAAAAGGGCTCGATACCTGCGCTCCGAGGCTCGTCTGGCGAACCCCTCGGCTTCCGCCCGGCGCCGGGCAACGATCTCTCGATCGACCCTCCCCGCCACGACCACCGCCAGCCCCACCATGAGCGTCATCTGCAGGGATTCCCCCGCCCGCTCCAGGCCCGAATGCCAGATGAGGATATTGGGAAGAGCCAGGATCCCGCTCCAGACGGCGGTGGGGATCGCCCCTTCCCGTCCGAAGTTAAGGCTTGCATAGAGGACCGGAATGAAATAGAGCGAGGCCGGAACGAAGTAAGCGGCTCCTAGATCGTGTCTCGTGACCTGTTCCGTCGCTTCTATCGCGACGTGTAGGAGCGTTACCAGGATGATCAATCCCTGGACCGCCCAGAACCGAGGTTCCCGGAAGTGCGTATGGAAACTAGAGAAGGCTAGCGCAACCGGATCCGGCCCATCCGACGCCCGGTCGATCTCGGACGCTCGTTCGGGGACCGTGCCGTCGCCCTTGACATCAGTCGAGATCGAACCAGTGACGCGCCGCGCCATGGATCACCGCCTCAGTGCGGGAGGAAACATTCAGCTTGGTGAAGATATGACTGAAGTGTGCCTCTACCGTCCTTACGCTGATGTTCATGCCCTGCGCTATCTCCTTGTTGCGTCGGCCTCTGGAAGCGAGGTGGAGGATCTCCATCTCTCTGGGAGAGATCATCTGAGACATCTGTAGCTCCGATGCGTCTCCTCGCCGCAGCGACGATCGAAGTTTGTCCACGACCCTTGGGTGCAATACGACTTGTCCGCGCGTCACCGCATAGATCGCATCGATCAGCTCGCTACCCCGTATGGATTTGATGAGATATCCCGCCGCCCCGGCCTCGATCGCTGCCACTACATAGTCGTAGTCGTCATAGGCACTGAGGATGAGCACCTTGGTCTCTTGACCGGCGCCGCAAACCTCCTTGAGGACCTCGATGCCGCTTCGATCTGGAAGCGCAAGATCGAGCAGCAGCACGTCCGGTCTGTCGGCAGCGACGGCGGCTAAAGCCCCCTCGGCCGTCCCGGTCTCACCGATCACATCTATCCCGGCGTCTCGCAGGAGAACCTCCCGCGTTCCCTCTCGGACGACAGCATGATCTTCGGCGATCAGCACCCTGATGCTTCCCATGGAGCAGTGTCGTCACGAATCAAGCGAGATGAGCAGTGCCGAGCGGCCCCCGAAGGAAGTGACTATCGGGCCACTTTCCCACGAGAAGCGACGATCAGGTTCAAATATCAGGGCGCTCGCGCCGCGCTCCCCTCGCCTCCTCGATCGTCGTCCGGGCGGCGATCAGGCGAACCCGACAGACGCCAGAACGCCCGCCCTCATCCCGATGCCCGCCAGGAAGAGCACGACGCCGAACTGGCGCAAAGTGATCGAGACGTTGTAGGGCAGCTGCCAAACAAGAGGTCCGGTTCGCTCACGGGCACCGAGCACGAGCCCGACGATCAGGGGGC
>JAENWQ010000185.1 GCA_016649855.1 Actinomycetota bacterium
CCCTGTTCCTCACCACCGAGGCAATCGTGGCCGACGCTCCCGAGAAGAGCGGCGGGATGCCGGCGATGCCCGGCGGCGGAGACATGGACTTCTAAGACAAAGAACTTCTAGAGCAAGGCACACGAAGAAGGCCCCCGGCACCCCCCGGGGGCCTTCTTCTTTTCCACGTCAGGTTCACTGGAGTTCACTGAGCTGGATAAGAAGTGGCCCAACCCACGGCACCGGCCTGATCGCCGGCATACAGATGGGGCATGACGCCGACAGCGACTGCTCACGCCCTTGCCGTAACGCAAGAAGGACACATCTCATGGGCCCAGTTGCTGGATTGTGGGTTATCGCCCGCGCAGATCAAATACCGATGCCGGGCGCACGGCTGGGTCAAGGTCCTCCCCCGGGTGTACCGGGTGGCCGGCGTCGGAGACTCCTTCCAGTCCCGTATCGCCGCCACCACCCTGTGGCTAGGATCAAGCGGGCACTTCGTTTCTACGACGGCCGGCTTCCTTATGGGACTCGAGGGCGTTCGCTGTCCCGATCGCATCACCGTCGCACGGACTTCTGTTCCGGCAACACCGGCCTGGTTGAAGGTGATCCGCCTGAACCCCGGGAACCGCCCCCACCTACGATCGGTCGGCGGCCGCCGGGTGCCACCCGTCGAACGGGTGCTCCTCGAGATCGTTGCCGACCTTCCTCGCGCCGACGCGGGCAGGGCTCTCGATGACGCTCTTCGTCGACGCCTCACTACGCTCGACAGGTTGAACGCGATGCTCGAGAGGAAGTCGGTCCAAGGCAGAAAGGGTGTCCGGGTTCTGCGGTCGCTGCTGGGGTCTCGCGATCTCCGGAACGAGAAGGTTCGGTCCGGGTTCGAGTCACGGATGCTCCGGATCCTGCGCCGGATCGATACGTTCGTCTGCGCCGACCACGAGGTCAGGGTCGCGGGCGAACGCTTCGTGATCGACTTCTACTTTCCCGAGGTACTCCTCGGGGTCGAGTGTCACAGCATCAGATGGCACCTAGCCGATGAGGCTTTCAAGAACGATGTCCGCCGGCACCGGCTGATCGCGTCTGCGGGGATCGAGCTGCTGTTCTTTACTTGGGATGAGGTCACCTCTACCCCCCGCCGCGTTGAAGCCGAGGTCCGAGCAGCTGTGGAGCGGCGGCGTCCGCGCTTCCTATCCAGCTGAGTGAGCTCCTGTGTCCCTGAGCTGGATGAGAACGTTATAGGGCTGCTACCGAGTCTCTCGGTGGGTCGTGTGATTGCTGCACCACCGGCAGTACTTCCGGAACTCCATACGGTCCCGGTTGTTGTGCCTGTTCTTCTCGGTGATGTAGTTGCGGCGCTTGCAATCAGTGCACTCGAGCGTCACGTGGACGCGGCGATCACTGGCCATGCCGGTTCACCTCTTCTTAGGGATTCTTAGGAATGGAAAACGAGAGTATACCGGCCCTGCAGGGCGTCTGGCTCTTACTCAGGCAGGCTGGATCGAGGGACCGGCGCGACCTGTGTCCCCACGACGCTTGCTGAACGGCATCTTCATCCCGGCGACGCTCTTGGCGGGCCCCCAGTCCATGCGGGGCGCCGGGGAGAACGCGGCGATCGGATCGGAGGAGGACAGAACGGCGTCGCCTTCCTCCAGCTGATCGGTGAAGTTGTCCCACAGGCTGTGAGGGCTCCCCACCGGGCGGATCTCAGGTGCGGCCTCCTGTGGCTTCGGGGGAGGAGGCGGCGGGGGCACTCGGGTCGGGGGCCTCGGCGCCGTTCGTTCCGGAGCTGCGGGGGGCGGAGGGGGCGGTGCAGGCGCCAGCATGTCCACCGGAGCCACCGGGTCGATCCCGGCCCACATGGTCGATTCCAGATCGACCCGAGCCTCTTCGAAGGCGGCGTTGACCTGCTCCTTGAGATCGCTCAGGGCACGGGCGCGGGGGGCGTCCATGACCGCGTGACCGGTCAGGCAGTAGCCATCGTCATTCAGCGTCTGGGTCCCGCAATCGGGACAGATGTTCTCCTTCATCACTGATGTCTTCGGCATCCCCTGGCAAAAGTTGAGACCCAAAGGCCATCCTTGAGCGCACTAAACAGGGATTATTCGGGCAGAACGGGTGGGGAAAGAAGGCAGCCGTTCGTCGAACAGAAAGGGAGCCGACCATGACGATCGGCTCCCGGGAGTAGCGGCGGGTGGACTCGAACCACCGACACAGCGATTATGAGCCGCTTGCTCTGCCCCTGAGCTACGCCGCCCCGGTAGATGTGGACCGGGCTACGCCCGTGTCCTCGAGCCCCCTCACGGAATCGAACCGTGGACCTTCTCCTTACCATGGAGACGCTCTACCGTCTGAGCTAAGGGGGCGGCGAGAGCACAGGATACCGAACGGGAAGGAGGCTGGGAGATGAAGGTCAACCGAGTGTGGGAGCCGGCGTTCGCAGGGGGCGGAGCGACGTTCCAGAAGGTTCCGCTCGTGCTCGACCCCGACAAGCTCGCCGGCGCCGACGTCGTGATAATGGGCGCGCCGATGGACGAGTTCGTGACCTACCGCCCGGGGACCCGCTTCGGTCCCCGGGCTATCAGGCTGGCCAACGATGCCGGCGGCGATCCCCGGCTGCGCCACATCGACGCCGGCATCGATCCGTTCGATGTCCTCGCGATCGTGGACCATGGTGACGCCGAGATCGTCCCCGGCGATCCCCTGGCCAGTCACCGCGCGATCACAGAGATGGTCGGGCAGATCCTCGATGCAGGGGCGGTACCGATCATCCTCGGCGGCGACCACTCGATCGCGCATCCCGACATCAAGACCGTCGCCGAGCGTTTCGAGTTCGGGGATCTTGCGGTCGTCCAGTTCGACACGCACGCCGATACCGGGACCGAGAACTGGGGGGTCGAGCGCGCTCACGGCACGCCCTTCTACTATCTCGTCGAGGAGAACATCATTCCCGGCGACCGCATCATCCAGGTCGGTCTGCGTGGTTACTGGCCGTTTCACGAAGAGTTCGAGTGGGCGCGCGCCAAGGGCATGAAGTGGCACCGCATGGAAGAGATCGACCGGCGGGGGATCAACGCGGTGATCGACGACGTGATGGACGAGATCTCGGACGCGCCGAACCTGTTCCTGTCGGTCGACATCGACGTGCTCGATCCCGCATACGCGCCGGGAACCGGAACGCCCGAGCCCGGCGGGATGACGACGCGCGAGCTTCTGCCCGCGATCAGGCGACTTGCGACCGAGCGTGGGTTAGCCGGCATGGATCTCGTCGAGGTTTCACCGCCCTACGATCACGCCGAGATCACCGCGCTGGCAGGGAACCGGATCGTGATGGAGGCCCTGGTGGGTCTCGCCCTCAATCGAGCGGAGCAGGAGCCTCGGGGAGAGGATCCTCGCTGACGAGTTCGCCGAGGGCCGCGAGCAAGCGTTCGTAGATCCCGTTCACATCCTCGGGCGTCGCTCCGATACACAGCGCGCCGAGCTTCCCATGCTTCTGCATCGCCCCAAGGAGATGCAGAAGGACCCCGCGTCGTGCAACCGGGTCGTAGGAGAGCCCTCGCTCCCTCAGGGCTTCGATCAACCAAGCGGGGGTGAACACCTTGAACCTGTCCGACTTCAGGTTGTCGGTTGCGACGTAGGCGACCGGCGCGCCGTCGACGATCAACTCGCCGGTGCTCTCACCGTAGGTCCCACCGGTGACGTACTTGGCCATCAGGAACGGGTGGGTGGTTCCGCCCATCCTGAGGTTGATCTCGCTGAGGAAGACTCGTTCGCCCTCGTCGGTCGGGACGACGATGAAGTCGATGCCGAAGGAACCGATCACGCCTTCGGCCGCGAGCGCGCGTCCGACCCGCTCGGCGAACCCCTGGATCGTGCCCCGATATGCGGAGCGCGCCGGGAACCGGCACCCGAGATAGACGTGGCCATCCGGGCCCCCGAGGATCTGGTCGTGCGTGGAGACCTCCTCGACCGTGCCGCCGGGCGAGATGCGCAGCTGGACACTGGGGGACACCGGTTCTCCCGCGCCCCTGATGTGCTCTTCGACGATGGCTCCCTCCGCCTCGATCTTCGGCAGGTACGAGTCCCAGGTCTCTTCGCGGGCGCAGAACACCGTCGGGGTACCGGTAAGCGGGCTGACGACATCGGCGAGCTCGATGATGGCGTTGCCCTGGCCCGAGAAGCCGTGGTTGAGCTTGATGACGACGGACCTCGCTTCGGGACGTCGCTCCTTCAAGGCTGCGATCGCGGCTTCGAGGGCGGGCAGGGAGTAGAGCTCCTCGGCACCGTCGAGAACGGGAATGCCGGCCCGCCTCGCCACCTGACGCGATCCGGTCTTGGTTCCGAGGGCGATCAGATCGGGGGCCGGTCCGTAGAGCGCGATCCCGGTGCGCTCGGAGAACTCCTTCTCGGCCGCGGTCACGTTGAAGGGCAGGATCAGCGCGTCGTCGCCGGCCACCAACGAGATCTCCTCGACGACTTCGGGTCGGTCGAGGAGCTTCTCAGTCAGACCCCTCGCCTCGGGATCCCCGAGCGACAGGAGCGTGAGCCTCGCTCTGGCCCCGGTGGGATCCTTCAGCCACGAGAGGTAGTAATCGATCACCGCGTCATCGACGGGCAGGGCGGTGAGATAGATCATCCTCAGTTCCGGCTCGTCGAGGAGCAGGAGGAGGCATAGAAGACGCTCCTCGTAGCGCGTGATCCCGGTGATCTTCCGGAGCTCTGCCGGAGCGAAGCTGATCGACGGCAGCACAACGACGGTGCCGCTCGTCATGTCGGCCACGCCGCGCGCGCCCAGCCGGCGTGTCAGCCCCGCCTGTAGTTCTTCGAAGCTCTTTGATTCCCACACCCCCAAAGCGTAGTGGCCCCCGCCGGGCCACCAGTCCCCTCGACTGAGTTCAGGCCCCCGAGCGCTCCCTCTCCACGAGAACCCTCCGGAGGATCTTGCCGGAGGCGGATTTGGGGATCTCGTCGACCTTCTCGATCAGCCGGATCTTCTTGTAGGGGGCGACCCGCTCCGCGAGCCTGGATGTCCTCGAGGGGGACGTCGTCGGACAGCACGACGAACGCCTTGGGGATCTCCCCGGCCTCCTCG
>JAENWQ010000271.1 GCA_016649855.1 Actinomycetota bacterium
GATGGCCTCCGCCCCACCTCAGTAGCTCGCGGCGCTCGTCTCCTCAGGGCTTCGGCATCCTCACCCCGGCATCTCTCCGCCCGCCGGTGTTCGGACGCCTCAGGGCACTATCTTGGTGACCGGGATCTCCACGATGTCCTCGGCACCCAGCGCCTTCAGTTGCGGGATCAGGATGTTGATCGTGTTTTTCGGAACGATGGTCTCGACCGCGTAGAACCCCGTCTCCGAGAGCTGGGAGACGGTCGGCGACCGCATCGACGGCAGGAGACCCACGACCCCCTCCAGGGCTGACTCGGCGACGTTCAGCTTGACCAGCACTTTCCCCCTGGCGTCGATCGCGCCGCGAAGGAGGATCGTGAGCTCGTCGATGGCCCGCCTCTTCTCGGGATCCCGGTAGCACGCGGGGTTGGCGATGAGGTGCGTACGGGACTCGAGGATCACGTCGACGATCTCCATGCCGTTGCGCCTCAGTGTCGAGCCCGTCTCGGTGACATCCACGATGGCATCGACGATGTCGGGCACCTTCGCCTCGGTCGCCCCGTAGGACAGGAAGATCCTCACTGGGATGCCGAGCTTCTCGAAGTACGCCTTGGTGAGATTGGGGTACTCGGTGGAGATACGCGAATCGGGTTTGATCTGATCGGGCGAACTGATGCCCGCATCCTTGGGAGCGGCGAGGATGATCTTCACCGGTTGATCGGTGTTCTTAGAATATTGCAGCGGCGTCACCTTGATGACATTGGCACCGGTCTCCGCGATCCAGTCCTCACCGGTGACTCCGACATCGAAGAAGCCGTCCTCGACATAGGTCGGGATCTCCTGCGGGCGCAGCACCATGATGGAATCGATGCGCGGGTCATCGACCGTAGCCCGGTAATCGCGGTCGGACCCCCGGCTGACGCGGAGGTCGGCGGCCTCGAACAACTCGAGCGTGGCCCTTTCGAGCGAGCCTTTCGGCAGAACGAACTTCAGCACGGAACCCCCTAGATGGGCTGGTCTGGCTTGGGCAGGGCGGCGAGGAGATTGGCCATCTCGACCGCCGCCAGGGCAGCCTCGGCGCCCTTGTTGCCCATCTTGCCACCAGCGCGGTCCTCTGCTTGTTCAGACGACTCCGTGGTGAGCACTCCGAAGGTGACGGGGACCCCGGTACGGAGCGTCACCTCGGCGATGCCGCTGGCGGCTCCCCCGGCGACGTACTCGAAGTGAGCCGTCTCTCCCCTGATCACTGCCCCGAGACAGACCACGGCATCCACCGTTCCCGAAGATGCGACGCGATCGGCTGCGAGTGGTAGCTCGTACGCGCCCGGAACCCAGGTCACGGAAAGGTTGTCTTCGCTCGCACCGTGGCGGAGCAGCGAGTCGATCGCGCCGTCGAGCAGCCGCTTGCTGATGGTTTCGTTGAACCTGCTTACGACGACGGCGACCCGAAGGTCGCGTGCGTCGAAATCTCCTTCGTACGTCCTCATAACCCCGACTCCTTGTCCTCGATGTCGAGAATGTGGCCCATCTTGTCCTTCTTCGTCCTCAGGTAGCGGATGTTCTCGGGATTGGGCGTGCTTTCGAGCGGTACGCGATCCACGATCTTGAGCCCATAGCCCTCGAGGCCGGCCCGCTTCGTCGGATTGTTGGTGAGGAGCCTCATCGTCGACACGCCGAGGTCGGCGAGGATCTGGGCGCCCACGCCGTAGTCGCGCGAGTCCGGCGCGAACCCGAGCTCGATGTTCGCCTCAACGGTGTCGAGTCCGGTGTCCTGGAGAGCGTAGGCCTCGAGCTTGTGACGCAGCCCGATCCCGCGGCCCTCGTGGCCCCGGATGTAAACGACCACGCCCTCGCCCTCTTCGGACACCTGTCTCAGGGCCTCCTGGAGCTGAAGGCCGCAGTCGCACCGAATGCTTCCGATCACATCCCCCGTGAAGCACTCGGAGTGGACCCGAACGAGGACGTTCTCCTTGCCCTGGGGGTCCCCCTTGACGAGCGCGACGTGCGTCCGGCCATCGTGGCTCTCGTAGGCGACCGCCCTGAAGTCCCCGTAGCTCGTCGGGATCCGGGCCTCGGTCATCCGGTGGACCAGCTTCTCGGAACGACGCCGGTAGGCGATGAGCTCGGCGATCGAGATGATCAGGAGATCGTGCTGCTCGGCGAATCGCTCGAGCTCGGGGAGCCTGGCCATCGAGCCATCGTCGTTCACGATCTCGCACCCCACGCC
>JAENWQ010000181.1 GCA_016649855.1 Actinomycetota bacterium
GGCAGGGGCGGGATCGGCGAGCCCCGCTCGAAGCGGTGGTTGAGATACTGACCCTTGAGGATCCTCGCCCGCTGCCTCAGGGAGCCCGGCGGATACTCCCGTGGCATCTATCCCATCCGATCTAGGCGACCGGTGTCAGCGGGGCGAGGGTCAGGTCCAGGCGCTTGTCCCCCCCGGCCGCCGGGAAGTGGATCGTAGCTTCCAGGCCGATGGCCGAGCGATTGATATCGATGATCGTGCCCTTGCCCCACTTGGCGTGCTCGACCGTCTGCCCGACCTTGAACGCGTGCGGATCGGCCTGGGGGCCGCGGGGCGCACCGGGAGAACCGGCGCGGCGCGGCGGCGAGGTTGCGTTCCGCTCCCCCACCACCTGCACGAGGTCTTCCGGCAACTCCTTGAGGAACCTCGATGGGGGGTTGTAGTTCGTGCCGCCCCAGAGACTCCGCGCCCACGCATGCAGGACGTAGAGGCGCTCCTTAGCGCGGGTGATCCCGACGTAGGCGAGTCGCCGCTCCTCCTCGAGTTGATCGGGGTCGGTCAGCGACCGCATGTGCGGAAAGACCCCTTCCTCCATCCCTACGATGAATACGACCGGGAACTCGAGCCCTTTCGCATTATGGAGCGTCATGAAGGTGACGCCCTGCTCCTCACCCTCGGTGGTATCGGTGTCGGTGATGAGTGCGATCCGTTCGAGGAACTCACCGAGCGTAGGCTCGTCGGCGCTCTCGTCGTACTCGCCCGCTACTCCCGCGAGCTCACGGAGGTTCTCCTGGCGAGACAACGCCTCGAAGGACCGGTCGGCCTGCAGCTCCTCCATCAGACCGGTGACGGTCCAGGTCATCTCGACGATCTCCGCGACCGGGGTCCGGGCATCTGCAGCCTCGCGGATCTTCTCGAAGATGCGGCCGATCTCGAGCATCCCGCCGCGGGCGCGCTTGGAGGTGCCCTCGGCCTCCTCGCAGCGGCCGAACGCTTCACCCAGCGGAACGCTGTTGTCCCGCGCCCAGGCGGTCAACTTGAGCAGGCTCGCGTCGCCGACGCCGCGCCGCGGCACCTGCGAAGCCCTCGCCGCAGACACCGAGTCGTCGGGATTCATCGCCGCGCGCAGCCACGAGAACAAGTCCTTGATCTCGCGCCGGACGTAGAAACCGACGCCCCCAACCAGCCGGTACGGGACGTTGTGCTGCGAGAAGATCTCCTCGAGGACCCGGGACTGGGCGTTGGTCCGGTAGAAGATCGCGAGGTCCTTCAGCGCGTATCCGTGATCCTTGAGAACTCCGACCTGTTCCGCCACCCAGGCTGCTTCGTCGTGCTCGTTCTGCGCCCGGTACCTGTGGATCGGCTCGCCCTCGGGCAGATCGGTCCACAGCTCTTTGGGCTTGCGCATCGTGTTGTGCTCGATCACCGCATTGGCGGCCGAGAGGATCGTCTTGGTCGAGCGGTAGTTCTGCTCGAGCGTCAGCACCCTCGCATCGGGCCAGTCGCGCTCGAAGTCGAGGAGGTTCTTGATCGTCGCTCCCCTGAACGCGTAGATGCCCTGGTCCGCATCCCCGACGACAAAGATGTTGCGCCACTTCTCGGCGAGCAGCGTGGCGAGGCGCGCTTGCGCGAAGTTGGTGTCCTGGAACTCGTCGATCAGGACGTGCTGGAACCGCTCCTGGTAGTGGTTCCTGACGTCGTCGAACCGATCGAGTAGCTCGACGGTCTTCATGATGAGGTCGTCGAAGTCCATCGCCGAGTTCTCGACCAGGCGCCGCTGATACTCCTTGTAGACCTCGCCGACCTTCCGCTCCCACGGGTTCGAGGCGAAGTCCGCGTAGACACCGGCGTTCACCAACCGGTTCTTCGCGTCGCCGATCGAACCGAGGATCGCCCGCGGAGGCATCCGCTTGGGATCGACGTTCAGGTCCTTCATCACCATCCGGACCATGCGTTCCGAATCGGATGTGTCGTAGATGGAGAACGACGACCGGTAGTCGGGTCGCTGCGCCTCGCGCCGCAGGATCCGGACGCACGCAGAGTGGAACGTCGACACCCACATCGACTCGCCGACCCTCCCCACGAGATCGATGACGCGCTCCTTCATCTCACCGGAGGCTTTGTTCGTGAAGGTGATCGCGATGATCGAGTAGGGCGAGAGGCCGTTCTCGATCAGATAAGCGATCCGGTGCGTGAGCACCCTTGTCTTGCCCGATCCGGCCCCCGCCACGATGAGGATCGGACCTCCGGGATGCTCCACAGCCTCGAGTTGCACGGGGTTGAGGGACAAGAGATGGTCTGGATCCATAGGCCCATTATCCCGGGGCCCGGCAGTTGCCCGGGGACGGCGGGCATCCTGAGGAGCCCGGTCTGCGAACTCCGTAATGACTTACTCCCTACAGAACGCGGGAATTATCCCTTAGCGGTAGGTACGGCCGATGTATAGTCGGCCGAGATGGGCGCGTCGTCACTTGGTTGGGGAGCCTCTTGTGCCACTGAATGATGAGTACCCGCAAGCCGTGGTGTTCATCGTGGGCGAGATTCCCGATGAGAACGGCAACAAGGCAAAGCGGCCTGTTGGGACTGGGTTCATCGTGGGGTATCCGAGTCTCAGTGATCCGACGCGCTCAACGGTCTATGTCGTGACGAGCGCCCATGGGCTTTGTTCTGACGGCAAGTGGTGGATTCGGGTGAAGGCAGCTGATGGTGGGACGCAGGACATAGACGTGGCCGAGTGGTTCTTCCATCCCACGGAGGATGTCGCGGTAACGTCGGTGCCCCTGCCAGTGGACGCCCCTTGGCGGAAGATTGACCTCGCAGTTTTCTACGACAAGTGGACCAACGACAACGCCCGGCCGAATCTTGGAGATACGGTCTACTTCATCGGTCTCCTGGCCCATCTGCCCGCGATGGCCGAGGCGAACATTCCGATGGTTCGCTCCGGCACGCTCGGTCGGCTTTACCAAGAGAGACGATCCCGCTCCGACAAGCGGGCGATTCGATCAAGAAGATCACAGGTCATCTGATTGACTGTCGCTCATATCAAGGGTTCAGCGGGTCACCATGCTTCGTCCAGTTCACGTACTGGAAGGAGAAGGACCCCTCGATGGGGTCAGGAGTGGTGAGCCCCGTGATGCATACGGCGACGCTGCTCCTTGGTCTGATCAGCGGCCATTTCGATGAGTGGTCAACCGCCAGAACGACCGGCGATATTTTTGAAGTGGAGACGGCAATCAACAGTGGCGTTGGAATCGTGACTCCGGTAGAGGCGATTTGCGAGGCAATCGAGCTAGAGACCGCAGGTTCGAGCCTCTAGTGTGCTGCGGCCCGCTCGGGCAATACATAGGGATAGTTCGGATCGAACGCATCGTTGAACGGTTGGCACGATAAGGACCTCTTGGTCGCGAGGGGTCGAGGCACGACGAAGGGGACAGCACAGATGAAGAGCTTCAATTGCGGAGACGTCGTCCCAGGTTGCACCGCTTCCTTCCAGGGGTCAACGGACCGAGTTCGAGGAATCAATCCCGCTCGGCACGACCAGAGCTGGGCAATGGTTGCCATGCAGGGCAGCAGTCCAAGTCATCCCCTGAGGTTACGGAGCGGAGATCGGTCCCATCGATACTCATCACCATGATGTCGCCGAACGAGCAGTCCCCGCCGGGCTCATCGCAGCGAGCTCTCGTAAAGGTGATCCGCATCCCGTCAGGAGAAACGGAGGGGTAACGGTCGCTGCAACCCTCCTCGGAGCATGAGCTGATCGGGCTGAGACCCGTTCCGTCTCGCGACACAACGTAGATGCCGTCTCCGCCACTGCTTGAAGTTACGTCGAACGTGATCCGCGTGGCATCCGGGAACCAGGATAGGCCCCCGACGAAACTGGGAACCTCAGTGACAATCTCACGGACGGGCTCGCCGGTGCTTGCGTCGACGAGCAGTATCCGCTGGCCCGCTCCATCCCCTGAGTCTCCCTCGAGGATGACGGCGATGAGCTTTCCATCGGGGGACCAAGCAGGCGCGCTGCCGGCCAGCTCAGCATCCTTCAACAGATCGCGCGGTTCGCTCCCGTCCGCATCCATGATCCAAAGATCATTGTTGAGGTTGCCCGAGCGGATGAACGCCAACGACTTTCCATCCGGCGACCACGCGGGAGAGCGGCAAGGAGTCTCGCACAGCGTGGTGACTTCGCCGGTCCCGAGGCTCAGCACACGGATTCCCCGTCTCCCGAAGGCGATCTTGCTTCCATCCGGAGACCACGCCAGGGAACTGTAGGGGTCAACCCCGACCAGCCGGGACTCGCCCGTCCCATCAGGCTTGACGGTGAACAGCGTGCTCTCCAACTGCAACGCAGGTTCACCCGGGGCGTTGACGGATCTCACGAAAGCGATCCGGCTGTTAACCTTGGGCTCAGGTGAAAACGTCGCACTGTCTTCGGGAACGGGGTTAGGCCCAACCGGCTGCACCTCATCGCCCAAGTCGACCGCAGGGATGACGAGCGCAATTGCCGCAAGGACGGCTACGGCAGTTACCGCCACCATGATTCGCCTGCGGCTGCGGAGGCGCTCCGCTCCTCGGAAGATCACATCGAGGTCGGGGCCCGAGCGTGGTTTCGGGGCTCCCCTATCCAAAGCGTCTCGCATATCAGACGGCATCTCCGACCTCCTCAAGGTGGGCGAAGCCCTCCTTGTCCCGCAGCGAACGGAGGGCGCTGCGAACAAGCGACTTCACGGTGCTCGGTGAACAGTCCATGGCTTCTGCGATCTCGTCGATGCGCAGATCAACGTAGTAGCGCAGCACCAGAGCTTTCTTCTGTCGTGCGGGAAGGCCGGCGACGGCACTTCGTATGGTGATCGCATCGCTCTGCTCCGTCGCTTCCGGTGAGGCGACGGATCGGCTCTGCAAGCGCTCTGTCGCTCGACGCTCAGCAGCCTTCCGTCGAAAGTGGGAGCGAGCAAGGTTCATGCCCACCGCGTGAACCCACGCGGTGGGTGAAGCGAGGTTCCGGACCTTGTTCCAATCCCGGCATGCGCGCATCAGTGCCTCGTTGGCCAGTTCCTCGGCGAGATCAACATCCCCGCAGAAGAGGCCAAGCGAACCAACCAGCCTCGAGTACTCGTCTCTGCAGAACTGGACCAGATCTGGCGCATTCTCCATCGCACTCGCTCCCTCCTATATGAATAGACGCTCCAGGGGGGTGGAA
>JAENWQ010000033.1 GCA_016649855.1 Actinomycetota bacterium
CCTGTCGGGGTTGTCGGTTGGTTTCGGGCTCGGACTGTTCTACGCAGATTTCCTCGGGAAGGGAGGCCTGCCGTGACATCGTTCTCGGGCCGGCGGGTTCTCGTGGTCGGGCTCGGCGTGAGTGGATACGCCGCAGCCGAGGCCCTGCTCGATCAGGGCGCCACCGTGCGGGTCACCGAGGCGGGAACCAGCGCCGCCATGGAGGAGAGCGCGACCGTGTTGCGATCGAGAGGCGCGACGGTGGAGCTTGGCGGACACGACCTCGGGCGTCCTGGGCACCCTGGGAATAGCGACTGCGATCTAGCCGTGGTGAGCCCCGGCATCCCTCCGTCCTCCGCGATCATCACCGCGCTCAGGTCTGCGGAAGTCGAGGTGATCGGCGAGATCGAGCTTGCTTACAGGCTCGCCGAGTGTGACTTCCTCGCGGTGACAGGTACGAACGGGAAGACCACGACCACGGCGCTCCTTGCGGCGATACTCGCCGAAGGCGGGATCGACTCGATGGCGGCGGGGAACATCGGTACGCCGGTCGTTGAAGCTGTGAAGAAGATCGGCAAGGGCGGCGCGATCGCGCTCGAGGTATCGAGCTTCCAACTCTCGACCATCACGACGTTCCGTCCGAAGGTGGCCGTGGTACTGAATGTCGCCGAGGACCACACCGACTGGCACGGATCGTTCGAGGCGTACGCCGCGGACAAAGCGCGTATCACTGAGAACCAGACCACCGGCGACGTGTTCATGCCGAATATCGAGGATCCCATCGCGGCGAAGATGGTCACAGGCACCCGTGCGACGACGGTTCCCTTCTCTGCGACCCGGATACCCGAAGGTGGGATCGGCGTTACTTCCGGGAAGGTGATGTGGAGGGGCCGGGAGATCTTCACGACGGACGACTCGACCCTGAGTGGCGTTGCCGGCCTTGAAGATTCGATAGCGGCCGCCGGCGCCGCGCTCGAGTACGGGGTCGACCCGCACGCCGTGCTGCGCGCGATCAAGAGCTTCCAACCTCTGGGACATCGACTAGAGGTCGTCGCCGAGATCGGCGGGGTGACGTTCATCAACGATTCCAAGGCGACCAACCCACACGCGACCCTGGCCGCGGTGAAGGGACTAGAGGACGTCGTGCTGATCGCCGGGGGCCGGGCGAAGGGGATCGACCTGGCGCCCTTGAAGCAGACCGTTCCTCCGGTCAGTGCGGTCGTTGCGATCGGCGAGGCTGCCGACGAGGTGACGGCGGCGTTCTCCCAGGTCGTTCCGGTCGAGCGTGCCGGTTCCATCGCGGATGCCGTTCGGATAGCGCACTCACACGCGGTCCGCGGTGGCACGGTCCTGCTATCTCCCGGCTGCGCCAGCCTCGACATGTTCGCCAGCTACGTCGAGCGCGGGAACGCATTCACCGAGGCCGTGAAGGATCTGATCGCAGCAACCCAGGAGGACGACTGATGGCGAGCCACTCAACTTCGATCCGTCGGGCCCGCTCTTCACCCGCGGCGCGGTCCTCGCGGTCAAGGGCCGGGGTCTTGAGACCAAGTCATCCGGCGGTACTGGTGACGATCGCGACCGGCGCCCTGGTCTTGATCGGTCTCCTGATGATCCTGTCGGCCAGTTCGGTCACCTCGTTCGCCACCTACGGGACGTCGTTCGTGTATTTCAAGAAGCAGTTGATATGGGCCGCCGTAGGCGTTGTCGGTTTCGTGGTGTGTGCGGTCGTCGACTACCGGCGTTGGAAGAACCTCGGCTACATCGCCTTCGCGCTGTCCCTGGTGATGCTGCTCGCGGTGATCATCCCTGGGGTCGGGGTCACGGTCGGCGGAAGCGCGAGGTGGCTCGCGTTCGGCCCTCTCCAGTTCCAGCCGTCGGAGTTCGCCAAGCTGGCCTTGATCCTGTTCCTCGCGGATGTTTTCTCGCGTAAGAGGGAAGAGCTGTTCGACACGTTCGGCCACACGATGGTCCCTGTGATCCCCGCGCTGGCCCTTCTGGGGCTGTTCATCATGAAGCAGCCCGATCTCGGCACGACGATGATCCTCGGCTTCATCGGCATGGGGATGGTGTTCGTCGCCGGAGGCCCCCTCCGCTACCTTGCGCCGAGCATGGCCGCGGGCGCTCTGCTGGCCGGAGCCCTCGCCCTTGCGGAGCCGTACCGCAGGGCCCGCGTGTTGACGTTCCTGCACCCGTTCCGCGACCCGTTCAACACCGGGATGCAGACGGTTCAGTCTCTGATCGCGGTGGGCTCGGGTGGATGGTTCGGGGTCGGACTCGGAGCGAGCCGCCAGAAATGGTCGCGCATCCCGAACGCTCATACCGACTTCATCTTTGCGATCTTCGCCGAGGAGACCGGGTTGCTCGGATCGGTGGTGATGATCGGGCTGTTCGCCTTCCTCGCCTACCTCGGTGTGCGCACCGCGCATAAGGCACCCGACCGCTACGGGATGCTTATCGCCGCGGGGGTCACGGTCTGGATCTCACTGCAGGCGTTGATCAACATCGGTGCGGTTACCGCGTCGCTGCCGATCACAGGAGTCCCGCTGCCTCTGGTGTCGTTCGGAGGAACATCGTTGTTGATCTCGCTCGTGTCCATGGGACTGTTGACGAACATCGCCTACCAGGGCGCGTTGCCTGCATCCACCAAGAAGTCCTCCGCTCCGAGGACAAAGAGGCGCCGATGAGGGTGGTCATCGCGGGGGGCGGGACCGCCGGCCACGTGAACCCGGCGATCGCGGTTGCTCAGGCCCTCGAGGGACATGAAGTGTCGTTCATCGGAACCGCTGCGGGGGCCGAAGCCTCTCTGGTCCCGTCGGCCGGGTTCCCCTTGGAGAAGATCGAGGTCTCCGGGTTCGATCGCAGCCGGCCACTGTCGATCTTTCCCACCGCGGTCCGCGCGCTGAACGCTGTGAGAGCTGCCCGCAGCATCCTGAAACGGCGGGCACCAGATGTCGTGCTGGGTGTCGGCGGCTACGTCAGTCTCCCCGCCTGCCTAGCGGCGAGGTCTCGTCGCATCCCGATCGTGATCCACGAACAGAACATCGTTCTCGGTCTGGCGAACCGCGTCTGCCGCAGGTCTGCAGCCGCGGTCGCGGTCTCTTTCGAGGCAACCCTCGAGCAAGCGGGCCCCAAGGGGGTGTTCACCGGGAACCCGGTGACGAAGGCGTTCGTCGCAGCGGATCTCCCAGGAGAGAGGCGCGCCGCTCACGCGCGTTACTCGCTCGATCCGGCCAGGCGAACACTGCTGGTCTTCGGCGGAAGCCAGGGAGCGCGGCGCATCAACGAAGCCGCCTTTGGCCTGGCGGCCTTGTGGAAGGACCGCTCCGACCTCCAGGTGCTGCACATCACCGGGAGGTCTCGCGGCGCTCCTCTCGGCGCACACGCCGGGACCGGTACGGGCGCGCTCATCTACCGGCAGGTGGAGTTCGTGGACCGCATGGTGGGGGCTTACGCGGTTGCGGACCTGGCCGTGTGCAGGGGTGGCGCCACGACCGTCGCCGAACTGGGTGTGACCGGCGTTCCTGCCCTCATCGTTCCTTATCCCTACCACCGGGATCGTCAGCAGGAACTTCACGGCCGCGTCCTCGAGGACGCGGGAGCCGCGATCGTCGTGCGGGATGCAGACGTTACGCCCGAGTCCATCGATAGGCTCGCGGGGTCGTTGTTGTCCGATAGCGAGCGGCTGGCCGAGATGCAGGTCGCGGCCGCCAAGACGGGCGTTCCGGATGCAGCCGCCCGTCTCGCGCAGGTCGTCGAGGAGGCCGGCTCGTGAGCTTCGGGAACAAGCGCAGGATCCACTTCGTAGGTATCGGCGGAGCGGGGATGTCTGCGATCGCGAAGGTCCTCCTCGAGAGAGGGCTCTCGGTCTCGGGCTCAGACCTCAAGCGTTCGGGTGCGATAGGTGTGCTCGAAGCAACCGGAGCCGCGGTGTCGATCGGTCACGACGCATCGAACGTCGCCGGTACGGATCTGGTTGTGATCTCGGCCGCGATCCCAGAAACCAATCCCGAGGTCGTTGCCGCGCACGAGGCCGGGATCGAGGTCATCACGCGAGGGCGAGCGCTGGCCCTCGTCCTCGAGGGAACAGATGCCGTGATCGTCGCCGGCACACACGGCAAGACAACGACGACCTCAATGATCGTCTCGATCCTTCTCGACGGGGGATCGGATCCCACCTACCTGATCGGAGGGGGCCTCAACGACTCGGGCACGAACGCTCGCCACGGGACGAGCCGGCTCTCGGTAGCGGAATCGGATGAGAGCGACGGGTCCTTCCTTCTCCTCGAGCCCCACGTAGCGGTCGTCACCAACGTCGAGGCGGATCATCTGGATCACTGGGGGTCATTCGACGCGATCGTCGACGCCTTCGACCGGTGGCTGGGGCACGTCGACGACGACGGCACCATCGTCGTGCCGGCCGACAACCACCACTTGGTGGACGCCGCCCGTGCGACGGGCAGGAGGATCCTCACCTTTGGGGATGGGGGAGACGTGGCGGCCGGGGACGTCGCGTTCGACGTGTCCGGGGCTCGCTTCGAACTAGTGGCGGAGGGCGACTCGTATCCCGTGGTTCTCAAGGTCAGGGGAGCGCAGATCGTCTCCAACGCGCTGGCCGCCGCCTCCGCATGCCTGGCCGCGGGGATGTCCCTAGGCAGCGTGGCCCGGGGCCTCGGAGGCTACCGGGGGGTCGAGCGCCGGTTCCAGAGGCGAGGCGAGGCCGCTGGCGTGGTGGTCATCGACGACTACGCCCATCACCCCACCGAGATCAAGGCGGTTCTGGCCGCGTCCCGCCCCGGCCCGTGGCGCCGTGTCGTCGCGGTCTTCCAGCCGCATCGCTACTCGCGCACCCAGGCGTTCTTCGAGGAGTTCGGCGGTTCCTTCGCCGGAGCGGATCGCATCGTGATCACCGACATCTATGGAGCCGGCGAGCAGCCCCGGCCCGGCATCACCGGGAAGCTCGTTTCGGACTCAGTCGCGGAGCATCTCCCCGGCCGGTCCGTCGCCTACCTCCCTCACCGGGATGAGGTGCTCGACTACCTGGCCGTTAACCTCCGTCCGGGAGACATGGTGCTCACGCTGGGAGCGGGGGATGTCAGCGCCTACGGGGACGAACTTCTGAGCCGCTTGAAAGAGGTCGAGGGATGAGCCTGGCCGAGCTGGCCGGGTGTCTCGAGGAGCGCTTCGGCGAACGATCGAAGCACGACGTCCCGCTGGGGCGCCTCACCACCTACCGGATCGGGGGACCGGCCGCGCTCTATCTCGAGCCGGGGACACGATCCGATCTCGAGGCGGTGGCCCGCTGCCTTCAGAGCGCGGGTGAGGGCGTTCCGGTCATCACATTGGGGCGTGGTTCGAACCTCGTCATCTCGGACAAGGGGTGGCCAGGGCTGGTGCTGCGACTCGCTCCGCGAGCGTTCTCCTTCACGAGGCCGGGCGACGGTCCGGACTCGCTCGTGGCCGGCGCCGCGACGCCGCTCCCAGTGGTTGCCAATTGGACCACTCGCCGCGGCCTCTCCGGGCTCGAGTTCATGATCGCCATCCCCGGCTCGATCGGGGGAGCGGTACGGATGAATGCCGGGGCGCACGGGAGCGAAACGTCGGACACGCTCGCGACGGCGACGGTGCTCGACCTCTCGAGCGGAGAACTCACCGAACGCAAGGCCCCCGAGCTGGAGCTGTCGTACCGTCATTCGAACCTCACCGAGCAAGAGGTCGTGCTCGATGCGACCTTCGAGCTGGTCCCTCAGACCGAGAACGAGGTCAGGGCGAGGCTGGAGTCCTTCCGCAAGCATCGCGGTGAGACCCAGCCTCCCGCGGTCCAGAACGCGGGGAGCACGTTCAAGAACCCCGCGGGGGACCATGCCGGTCGGCTCGTGGAAGCGGCCGGGCTCAAGGGTTTCCGGGTCGGCGGGGTAGAGGTCTCCCGGCTCCATGCGAACTTCTTCGTCTCGGACGAGACCGCTACCGCTCAAGACGTCTACGACCTGGTGCACGAGGTCGCTCGCAGGGTGAAAGAGGACTTCGGGATCGAGCTCGAGCCCGAAGTGAAGTTCGCCGGTGAGTTCGAGGATCGGAGCCATACGTGAGTACCGACCCTCGTATCAGCCGGCGCCGCCGGGCCGTCACCCGGTCGCGACGCAAGCGCATCGTTGTGCGCCTCTCCATCCTCGTCCTCTTGGCGGGCCTCGTGTACGCGGCGTTCTTCTCGCCGCTCCTCGTGGTGAGCGACGTGAAGGTTTTGGGGGCGGAGCACGTGAGCCCGGGTGAAGTTGCCGCCGCGGCCGCGATCGGAGCGGATGAGAACCTCCTGTTGATGTCCACCGAGACGGTGAAGGAGCGGGTCGAGTTGCTCCCGTGGGTGGCCGGGGCGGATGTCGATCGGATGCTTCCCGGCACGATCCGTATCCGCGTGGAGGAGCGCGTGCCGGCCATGATCCTCTCCCTCGGTGCGGCCCGCTGGACGATCGATGCATCCGGGCACGTGCTCACTTCGGGGGAGGCGAGCAAGGGGCTCCCCGTCATCGCCGGAGCCGAGCTCGAGGAGGTCGAGCCGGGCAAGGCGCTCGAGAGCCCCGAGATAGCGGGAGCCCTCAGCGCGTGGCAGTCCCTGCCGGACGATCTCCGCGCCCGGGTCAAGGCGATCTTCGCGCCGGCCGTCGAGCGCATCACCCTCTCTCTGTCGAACGGCACCCTGATCCGCTATGGGGCCCCGGAGGACATCGCGGCGAAGAACGAGGTCCTGGTGACGATCCTCGAGCGCCTGAAGGCCGAGGGGACGACCGTGGAGTACATCGACGTGCGCGTCCCCACCCATCCTGCGCTCGGCCCCTGGGCGGGAGATGATGCCGGCGCTTGACGAGCGCGCGGCGGAGGTCTATATTCCTCAACCGTAACTACAGGTTGACATAACTATAAGCCTCTACCTGAGGTTGAGTCAGGCGAACGCACGCCCTGACCGGCCCGGGCCAAGACATCGGGGGCGGCGGGCGGCCGAGGCGGCCCGCCAACAAAGTGGAGGGAGGTCGCAGTGGCGACAGGACCACAGAACTACCTCGCCGTGATCAAGGTCGTCGGGATCGGCGGAGGCGGCGTCAACGCCGTCAACCGGATGATCGAGGTCGGCCTCAGGGGGGTCGAGTTCATCGCGGTGAACACCGATGCCCAGGCGCTCTTGATGTCCGACGCGGACGTCAAGCTCGACATCGGCCGCGAGCTGACGAAAGGTCTCGGCGCGGGGGCGAATCCCGAGGTCGGCCGCCAGGCCGCCGAGGAGCACCGCGAGGAGATCGAAGAGATGCTCAAGGGCTCCGACATGGTTTTCATCACCGCAGGCAAGGGTGGCGGAACCGGTACCGGCGGAGCTCCGGTGGTCGCCGAGATCGCCAAGTCGCTTGGCGCCCTGACGATCGGCGTGGTCACCCGTCCGTTCGCGTTCGAGGGCCGGCAGCGTTCCCAGAAGGCGGACATGGGCATCGCCGCGTTGAAGGAGAAGGTGGACACGCTCATCGTGATCCCGAACGATCGACTCCTCGACGTCGGCACCGAGACGACCTCCGTTCTCGAGGCGTTCCGTATGGCCGACGAGGTACTTCTCCAGGGTGTCCAGGGCATCACCGATCTCATCACCACCCCGGGGTTGATCAACCTCGACTTCGCCGACGTCAAGACCGTCATGACCGATGCCGGTTCCTCGCTGATGGGGATCGGACAGGCGCGCGGCGAGGGGCGTGCCGGGGACGCCGCCCGGTCCGCGATCTCCTCGCCTCTGCTCGAGGCGTCGATCGATGGAGCCCGTGGCGTGTTGCTGAACATCGCCGGAGGTTCCGACCTCGGACTCTTCGAGGTGAACGAGGCCGCCACCCTCGTCACCAAGGCCGCGCACCCCGACGCCAACATCATCTTCGGAGCGGTCGTCGACGACACCCTGGGAGACGAGGTGCGCGTCACCGTCATAGCCGCGGGCTTCGATCGCTGGGGTCAGCGCGACGCCGAGGAGCTGGTCCGCCCCGACGAGGAGATCTTCTCGATGTCGTCGGGTGAGGACGATTCGCTGTTCGGAGGAAAGGTCTCGGCGGAGCAACGCGAGGCCGAGCACATCGTCTTCGATGCGGACGAGGACCTCGACGTCCCGTCGTTCCTCAGGAACGAATAAGAAAACCAAGGAAACCACGGGCAGTTGTCACACGGGGCGGGGCTCTCAGGAGTCTCGCCCCGTGTGCATGCTTCAGACTGTGAGGATGGACTTCACGCCGGCACTCACACACTCGAAGGTCCGCGGCATCGACGTGCTGTCCGACGCCGCGGCCGCCGAGCTCGGGGTCCACGTCGCGTTCGTGGGCCGCGAGGGGGGCGTCCCAACGGGCCCGTACCGGTCCTTGAACCTCGCTCTGAGCGGCGAGGACGACCCCGTGAAGGTGACCGAGAATCGGAGCAGGGTCGCCGCCGTCCTCGGTTTCGATCCGGGGACACTTGCCCTGGCCCGGCAGGTCCATGGGGTCCGCGTGCTCGAGGTGTCCGAGGGAGCCAGTGGGGTGATCGGCGAGGCGGACGGCCTGATCGCGCTGACCCCCGGCGTTGTCCTCGCGGTGATGACCGCGGATTGCGCGCCCGCGGTGGTTGCAGGCTCACGAGGGGTGGCGTTGCTCCACGCCGGCTGGCGGGGAGTCGTCGGGGGCGTGATCGAACGAGGGCTCCAGACGGTGGGGGATGCCTGGGCCGCGTGGGTGGGACCTTCGATCCACTCGTGCTGCTACGAGGTCGGCCCCGAGGTGGTCGCCGCGTGGGCCAACAGGGATCTGCCGCTGCCGGGGGATCGCTGCGTCGATCCGGCGGCAGCGGTGGCTCACATCCTCGAGGGGGCGGGCGTCCCCGTAGCTGTCGCCGGCGTTTGTACGTACCACGACCCGGGCTACTTCTCGTACCGGCGCGACGGGGTCACCGGAAGACAGGGGGCCTTCGCGTGGCTGAGTTGACCGTCGCCGGGCGCCTGGCGCGCGTCCGGACTCGGATCGCAGCCGCCGAGGCGAACGCAGGTCGCCCCCCCGGTTCGGTCACGCTCGTCGCCGTATCGAAGACCTTCTCGGCCGACGCGGCCATCGAAGCGGTCACGGCCGGGGCGGCGGACCTCGGGGAGAACCGGGCCCAGGAGCTCCGGGACAAGAGTGCGGCGCTGGGACCCGGACGCGACGTGAGGTGGCATTTCATCGGTCACCTCCAGACCAACAAGGTGCGCGTGGTGGTCGGAACGGCGTCCCTGATCCACTCCGTCGACCGGTTCGGACTTGCGGAGGCCATCGGCAGACGAGCCGTGCATCTGGACCTGAGCCAGGAGGTCTTGATCCAGGTGGCCCTCGCGGGCGAAGCCGCCAAGCAAGGGATCGAACCGGGGCGGGCGGTCGCTCTGGCAGAAGAGGTCGCCGGGATCGAAGGTGTCACCGTTCGCGGGTTGATGACGATCCCTCCGATTCCACAGGACCCCGAGGACTCGAGGCCGTTCTACCGGCAACTGGCGGAGCTCTCCGAGATCCTGCAGGGAGCGCTTCCGGCAGCCGCCGAACTGTCCATGGGGATGACGCGGGACTTCGAGGTGGCGATCGAGGAGGGGGCGACCATGGTTCGGGTGGGCGAGGCCATCTTCGGCCCGCGACCCTCGTCTGGTTAGCCGGAGCCGGATCGGAATGACATCGTTCACGCCGCTTATGCGGCTATCCTGACTCCATGGCCGGACTCTGGAGAAGAACCCTCGTCTACCTCGGGCTCATGGAGGACGACGAGTTCGAGGAATACGCATACGACGATTTCTCCCGCGAGAGCGAAGACGCGTTCGGAGATGTGGGCGACGACAGGCACGAAGCTCGCCACCGTGAGGAGCCTCGCCGCAGCTCGCTGCGTCAGGGGACCCGCCGCTCGCACGAACCCGACCACGGCGGTGGAGCGGGAGCGACCGGGAGAGGTGGAGCGGGAGCGACCGGGGCGACGACCGGGGCGACGACCGGGGCGAGAGGGGTCGTGCGCGCGATGCCGAGGCCGGCGCCGACCGGGGCACCGCGTTTCCACCTCGTGATGCCCAGCTCGTTCAACGATGCCCAGGAGCTCGGCGACAAGTTCCGCGAGGGCTACTCGGTCCTGATGAACCTCCAGGCGATCGATCCGGAACTGGCCCGCCGGTTGGTCGACTTCGCCAGCGGCCTGGCTTACGGGTTGGCCGGCTCGATGCAGCCGGTCGCCGAGAAGGTCTTCCTGATCACACCCGCCGGTGTCACTGTCTCGGCCGAGGAGCGACGGCGCTTCCTCGAAGAGCGCGGCTTCTTCAACCAGGCATAGGCGAGACTGGCGTGGAAATCATCTGTCTTCTGCTGTTCCTTTACAACATCGTCCTGATCGTCCGCGTGATCTTCTCGTGGGTCGAGGCGTTCCAGGGCCGTATCCCCGACGGGGTCAGGCCGATCTACGGCTTCGTCTATTCGCTGACCGAGCCTCCGCTGAAGTTCCTCCGTAGATACATCCCTCCCGCGGGCATGTTCGACACGTCCTTCATCGTTCTGATCCTGATCATCATCGTCTTGCAACGGACGTTCTGCCGCTGACGTCATTTCCGGCTCCCGGGACCCCCGGATGCGATACTTCACCCATGGAGCTGAGTGCGCGAGCGATCCACGAGAAGAAGTTCCACGACTCGTGGCGCGGTTACAACCAGGCCGAGGTCGACGGGTTCCTCGACGTCCTTGCCGAAGCTTTCGAACGGGCGCAGCGCGAGAACCACTCTCTGGTGGAACGCATGCGGGTCCTCGACGGCGAGATCCTGGAGCGTCGCGAATCCGAGGAGATGCTGAAGCGAACGTTGCTTACCGCTCAACGCGCGGCCGAAGACGCGATCGCGCGGGCCAAGGCGAAAGCCCAGGAGCTCATGGCCGAGGCGGAGGCGAGGGTCAAGAAAGCCGAGGCGGATGCACGCGATCGTTCCCGCGAGGTCGATGAGCGGATCGAAGGGCTTCGTCAGTTCGAACGCGCAGCGAAGACGCGACTGCGTACGTTCTTCCAACAACAACTGAGGGCCCTCGACGCGCTCACCGAGGTGAGACCACCCCGCTTCGGCAGCGGGGGACCGCGTCCCCCCGCGTCACCGGCGCGGTCGTCAACCGGCCGGGGACACGACGCGCGCATGTCCCGCGAGGCGAACGAGGGTGTCTCCGAAGGCGCCGAGACCACCTTCCGCAAGGCCTAGCCGTGACGGTGATGCTCGCGGTTTCCATGCTGCTGATCGCGGGCTCCGGGGTCGCCCTCGGCTTCGGCTGGATCACCGCGAACGAATCGCTCGTCTGGGCCTCGATCGTGGCCACGGGGGCGGCGGCGATCCTGCTCGCCCTCACCTACTACCTGAGCATCAGGGCAGCCGGGGCACCGGTGGATGGGAGCGCTTTCGCCCCCGACCCATCCTCCTCCGACCCGCCCTCCTCCGACGTGCCCCCACCCGAGACCCAGGAGTTCGAGGCGGTAGCGGAGGATGATGCCGGCGAGGGTGCCCGCCCGGACGACGATCGGGGCGGTGCGGACGAGGGGGACGACTCAGTCTCGTAGGTCTCGTTGCGTAACTTGCCTATTCACCGGAACCGGCAGGTGCCCGAAACTGAGGTCGTGGAGGACAAGAAAGGGCTGAAGGACGTCAAGGTGCTCCTGGTCGACGATGACAGATCGATCAGGAACCTCCTGCGGATAGCGCTCTCGGTCGAAGAGGGCGTCGGCGAGGTTCGTGAGGCCACCGATGGAAGCGATGCCCTCCGGGTTCTCGACGACTTCAAACCCGATGTGATCCTGCTCGACTACTGGATGCCCCGCATGGACGGTGCCAGGGTTGCCCCCCTCATCAGAGAGAAACACCCCGACGTTCGCATCGTGGCCTTCTCCGGCGTTCTCGAGGAGCGTCCCATCTGGGCCGACGCCTTTTACACGAAGGGCAGCCTCCCGGATCTCGGCGAGATCCTGCTCGGCGCCTAGGCCTTCTCCAGCGCCGCCGTGATCGTGCGGCCGTCGATCTCGATCTCGGAGCCGGGCCGGTCACCGGCGACTCCAAAGGTGGCTTCCGACGCCAGCACTTCACTCGCGACGAGAGCGAGATGCGGCTCGAGCATCGCCCGCGTGTCGTCGTCGCATTCGAGCCATAACCGGATGCGGTCCTCGACCGCCAGGCCGCTCGACTTCCTCAGATCCTGAACGCCGCGCACGACCTCGCGGGCCACCCCTTCGGCCATCAGCTCGTCGGTCAACTCGATGTCGAGAGCCACCCCGTAGTGGCTGTCCTGCGCGATCGAGAACCCCTCGCGGCCTTCGACGCGCACGTCGACCTCATCGCGCGACAACGCAAACTTCTCGCCACCGACTTCGAGTTCTGCTCCGCCCGCATCCTCGAGATGAGACACAAACGAGTGCGCGTCGACCGCGGCCAGCGCAGCTGCGACATCCTTGACCTTGGAGCCGAACCTCGGTCCGAGAGCTTTGAAGTTGGGTTTGATCGTGTACGAGACGAGTTCCTCGAGCCCGCTCGCGATCTCGATCTCTCGGACGTTGAGCTCTTCGCTCATCACGCCCTCGAGGCCTCTCAGATCCTCGACCTCGCCCTGCGGGATGACGACGAGGGCGCGGCTGAGAGGCTGACGCGTGCGCACCTTCGCCTCGGTCCGGGCCGAGCGTCCGAGCGCGACCAGCCTTCTCACCAGCGCCATGCGACGGCGGAGGGCGTCGTCCTTGCGGAGGTCGTCGGCCTCCGGCCAGTCGGCGAGGTGCACCGAGTCGGGTGCGCCCGCAACCGGTGATGTGATGTTGGTGAAGATCTCGTCGGTTATGAACGGGGTGAAGGGGGCCGAGAGCCGAGCGACACCTTCGAGACACTCCCAGAGCGTGAGGAACGCGGCATCCTTATCGGCGTCCTCGCCGGCGCGCCAGAACCGGCGCCTCGACCTGCGCACGTACCAGTTGGAGAGATCGTCGACGAACCGTTCGAGGCGGCGTCCGCCCGTGGTCGCGTCGAACTCGTCGAGCGCCGATGTCATCACGCGGATCGTGTCGTCGAGCTCGGCGAGGATCCAGCGATCGAGTTCCGGCCGATCGGATACGGCGATGCTCATCGTCGAGGGATCGAAACCGTCGACCTTCGCGTACGTGACCCAGAACGAATAGGTGTGCCACAGGGTCAGGAGATGCTTGCGGAGCGACTCCGCAACCGTTTCTTTCGAGGTCCGTCGTGCCGCCCACGGAGAGCCCGACGTGATCAGGAACCACCGCAAGGCGTCGGCCCCCTGATCGTCGAGCACGGCCCATGGGTCGAGGATGTTACCGAGCGACTTGGACATCTTGCGACCATCGGCGTCGACGATGTGTCCGAGGCAGACGACGTTCTTGAACGAGTTCCGTCCCTCGATCAGCGTCGAGATCGCGAGCAGCGAGTAGAACCAGCCACGCGTCTGGTCGATGGCTTCGGACACGAAGTCCGCAGGAAACCTCTTCTCGAACAGATCCTCGTTCTCGAACGGGTAGTGCCACTGCGCGAACGGCATCGATCCCGAATCGAACCAGGCATCGATCACGGCCTTGACGCGCGTAGAGGTCTTGCCGCAGTCCGGACAGGGGAACGTGATGGCGTCGATGTGCGGCCGGTGCGGGTCCATCTCAGAGAGATCTCTGCCGGTCAGCTCCGAGAGCTCCGCGAACGATCCGATGCACTGAGCGTGCTCGTCCTCGCAGCGCCACACCGGCAGGGGGGTGCCCCAGTAACGATCCCGGGACAGAGACCAGTCGACGTTGTTGGCGAGCCAGTCGCCGAAGCGGCCGTGCTTGATGGTGGGCGGCTGCCAGTTCGTCGCTTCGTTCGATGCCTGGAGCTGGTCGAGGATCTGCGAGGTACGGACGTACCAGTCCTTGCGCGCGTAATAGATGAGAGGGGTCCGGCACCGCCAGCAGTGCGGGTACGCGTGCTCGTGGATCTCGGATGCCCACAGGGCTCCCTCGGACTCGAGCGTCTCGAGAACCTTCTTGTCGGCGTCCTTGAACCACATCCCCGCGAAGTCCCCACCGTTCGGCGCGACATGCCCGGTGCCATCGATGATCTGGACGATCGGAAGGTCGTAGGCCTTGGCGACCACCATGTCCTCTTCGCCGTAGGGAGCGATGTGGACGATGCCCGTCCCGTCTTCGGTCGAGACGAAGTCCCCGGGGCGAACGCGGTGAGCGACCTCGTCGGCGGGCACGAACGGGAACGGCGGTGTGTAGCGTGCCTCGACGAGATCGCTGCCCTTCATCTCCGCAACGATCTCGAGCGCCTCGCCGAGCAGTGCGGCCGCCCTCTCCTTGGCCACGATCACGTAGGTTCCCGGCTTCTTCGGATCGACCGCCTTGACGTAGGTGATGTCCGGTCCGACCGCCGCCGCCATGTTGGCCAGCAGTGTCCAGGGGGTCGTCGTCCACGCGAGGAGCGAGGTGCCCGGGTCATCCACGAGCGGGAAGCGGACGTACACCGACGGATCGGTGACGTCCTGGTAGGCACCGGGTTGATGTTGCTCGTGGTTCGACAGAGCGGTCTCACAACGCGGGCAGTAGGGGACGACGCGGAAGTCTTCCTCGAGGAGTCCCTTGTCCCAGATCTGCCTCAGGATCCACCAGACCGATTCGATGTAGTCGGACGACATCGTCCAGTAGGCCTCGTCGAGGTCGAGCCAGAAACCGATGCGATCGGTGAGCTTCTCCCAGTCATCGACGTAACGCTTCACTGATTCCTTGCACCGCCGGGTGAACTCCTCGATCCCGAACTTTTCTTCGATCTCGCGCTTCTGGGTGATCCCCAGTTCCTTCTCGATCTCGATCTCGACCGGCAGGCCGTGACAGTCCCAGCCGCCCTTGCGATAGACGTAGCGGCCGCGCATCGTCTGGAACCGGCAGAAGAAATCCTTGAATGTGCGCGCCTCGACGTGATGGATGCCCGGCTTGCCGTTGGCCGTCGGCGGGCCTTCGTAGAAGATCCATTCCGGTGCGCCCTCGCGGGCCGCTAGCGACCTGCGGTAGATGTCCTTCTCCTTCCAGGATCGGATGATCCCGGTCTCGAGCTCGGGGAACGAGACGTGGGTGGTCACGTCCCGGTACAGGTCTTCAGACATGTCGCAAGGGTAGCCTCTGACAGATGAGGCGCAGGGGACAGCGGGGGATCTTGTTCGAGCACGAGGGCCACGGCATCCCGGGCATCGAGATGAACCACGACTACCGCGGGATCCCAAGCAGATCTATCTCGTGGGGCACAGCCTCGGCGGGTGGGCCGCGTTGACCGTGGGCGCCGACGAGCGGGTCAAGGCCGTGGTCACGATCTGGTTGACAGAGCGTGTGGTGAGCTGGGTCGAGCGCCTGGCGTCGAGCCATCCCGGGGCACCCGGCCGGGACGGGTAGATCAGAGCCGGTGGACATCCCCCCATTCCTCACGCCCCACGGAGGTGACTGTGTCCTCGAGGTGTTCGTCCAACCGCGCGCCGCCAAGGAGGCCGTGGTCGGCATCCACGGGACCGCTCTCAAGGTGAAGGTCACCGCTCCCCCGGTCGACGAACGGGCGAACCGGGCGGTCGAAGCGCTGATCGCCGGTCTACTCGGGGTCCCCAAGGGCCGAGTTTCGGTCGTCGCCGGACACTCGAGCAGGCACAAGCGCCTCGAGATCAAGGGCGTCGCAGCCTCCGTGGCCGCTGGGGTTCTGGGCGTTCCTGGTCCCTGAACGAAGTCACAGGTTCTTAGCTGCCGTCGCGATGTGCTATCTTCCGCCGCCAATGACCCCGGCCAAGAAGAAGACCCCAAAGAAGACCACGGCTCGCAAGAAGACCACCGCCCGGAGCGGAGCGGCCAAGAAGATCGCGGCCAAGAAGACCGCGGCGAGGAAAGTGGCACCGAAGAAGACCGCGGCGAGGAAAGTGGCACCGAAGAAGACCGCGGCGAGGAAAGTGGCACCGAAGAAGACCGCGGCCAAGAAGCCTGTAGCCAAGAAAACCCCTGCGAAGAAGACGCCTGCGAAGAAAACCCCGGCGAAGAAGACGCCTGCGAAGAAGACGCCTGCGAAGCGCACTCCTGTGCGGGCTGGGAACCGGTCGATGGCGATGAAGCTGAACCGGCCCCCGCAGAAACCCGTGCCCCGGGTGCGGCCGGCCAAGCTCGACAAGAAGATGCTTAAGGGGATCAGAACCACGCTCGAGACCGAGAGGGCTCAGCTGCAGAAACAGCAGGACGAGCTCGACTCGGCCGCGTTCGAGGACACCCAGAGCGAAGCCTCGGGAGAGGTCGGGATGGACCAGGACTTCGCCGACGCCGGCACTGCGACCTTCGATCGCGAGCGCGACCTCTCGATCCGTAACAACATCCAGGATCTCATCGAACAGATGACCCG